>NZ_JBQCWY010000068.1:0-10420 GCF_051956955.1 Neisseria sp. P0021.S005
GTTTGTTTGGTATTCAAATCGGCAAGGTATTTTTCTTTGAGGTCGTCTGAAAGCAGGATGTCTTTAGGCAACAGGCTGGATAAAGCTTTTTGCAGCAGGTTCTCACCCAAAACAACGGCATCGTGACGATTCAGATTTTTAATGTATTGGCGGATGGCGCTGCGCGCACGGCTGGAAACGGTAAAGTTCAGCCATGCTACATTAGGCTTGGCGTGCTCGGAAGTAATGATTTCTACCGTATCGCCAGTTTTCAGCTTGGTGCGCAACGGCATCATGACGTTATTGATACGCGCGGCAACGGTTTTATGACCGATATTGGTGTGAACGGCATAGGCAAAGTCAATCGGTGTCGCCCCTTTAGGCAAGGTAAGGATATCGCCTTTCGGGGTAACGATATAGACTTCGTTAGGAAACAAATCGACTTTGACATGCTCCAGAAACTCGATGGCATTTGAGCTGCTGGCTTGCAGGTCAAGAATATTTTTCATCCATCGGTTCATATGGAGGACGGCTTGGTCCGGAGTATTTTCACCGGATTTGTAAATCCAATGGCCGGCAATACCACCCTCAGCCACAGCGTCCATTTCACGCGTACGGATTTGCACTTCGATCGGCAAACCGTAAGGGCCGACCAAGGTCGTGTGCAGGCTTTGGTAGCCGTTGCTTTTCGGAATGGCGATATAGTCTTTAAAACGGCCGGGCTTGGGGTGGTATAAATTATGTAATGCGCCCAACGCGGCATAACAGGCAGGAATGTTGTTTACGATGACCCGAAAGCCGTAAATATCCATCACTTCGGCAAAACGCAGCTTTTTAGCCTGCATTTTTTGATGGATGCTGTATAAGTTTTTCTCGCGGCCTTTGATTTTGGCTTCAATATTGACACCGACCAAACGCTGACCAAATGCACGCAACACTTTGCCGACAACATCGCGGCGATTTTTGCGACTGTTGTTCATGGCTTTTTTCAGGGTTTCGTAGCGTCTTGGGTGGAGATTTTGGAACGATAAGTCTTGAAGCTCTTGATACGCATTGTTCAGGCCAATGCGGTTGGCGATTTGAGCATAGATTTCGAGGGTTTCTTTGGCGATGCGGCGGCGTTTTTCCGGACGCATAGAGCCAAGGGTGCGCATATTGTGCAATCGGTCGGCCAGTTTGACGACGATGACGCGCACGTCTTTAGTCATGGCGAGGATAAGTTTGCGGAAACTTTCCGCCTGATGCTCGGCATGATCTTCGAATTTGAGTTTTTCTAGTTTGGAGAGACCGTCTACCATTTCGGCAATGGTATCGCCGAATTCTGCCGCCATTTCGACTTTGGTTACACCCGTATCTTCCAATACATCGTGCATAACGCCTGCGCAGAGGCCTTGAACATCCATGTGCCAAATCGCAAGCTGCGTGGCAACGGCAAGGGGATGGGTGATGTAGGGTTCGCCGCTTTTACGGGTTTGTCCGTCATGGGCGTGGAAAGCGTAGGCAACGGCTCTTTCAAGCTCGGCCTGCTCATTGGTATTGAGATAGGATGCGGTGCGAAACAAAAGCTCGCGCGCTTCTGCTGTCAACGGATCATAGGGGGCGGTAGGCAGTGGGGCTGGCATTTTCAGACGGCCTTTTATGGCTATTTTTTTAAGCCGTCAGACTGTATCGGTTGTTATATTGCACCGATACAGTCCGCACGACGGTTTTATCGGTTTGCCGGTTGGTTTATTTGTTGCGGGTCAGCAGCTCGGTTCCGATTTGTCCGGCTGCGATTTCGCGCAGGGCGGTTACGGTTGGTTTGTTGTTGCGGATGTCGTCAACCAATGGCGTATTGCCGTTTTCGAGCTGGCGTGCACGACGGGCGGCAACGAGGGTAAGGTCGAAGTGGTTAGGGATTTTACCTGTGCAGTCTTCAGTAGTAATACGGGCCATGTTTGCTTGCTTTCTTTCTATGTTTCAAATAAACGTTTATTTTCGCTGTTTTTTACGAATTTTCCAACAGGTTTGAAATAAATCCCTGTTGAGAGGATTTTTTCAGACGGCCTGCTTTAATAATGTGGAACAAATCGGCTTCGGCGCGATCCAGATCGTCATTCACAACGACGTAATCGAACAAAACGGATTGCTCAATCTCATGACGGGCTTTTGAAAGGCGTGTTTGAATAACTTCTTCGCTGTCTGTACCACGGCCGATCAACCGTTGCGCCAATACTTCAAAGGAAGGCGGCAGGATAAAAATACTGCTGGCTTCAGGCAACGATTTACGCACTTGCGCCGCACCTTGCACATCAATTTCCAAAATTACGTCATAGCCCTCTTCGCTCAACGAATTTACGCCGGCGATGCTGGTGCCGTAATAATTACCGAACACATTGGCGTGTTCCAAAAAGGCTCTTTGCTCAATCAGCGATTCAAATTCTTCTTTGGGAACAAAGTGGTAATGCACACCATGTGCCTCACCCTCACGCGGCTGGCGCGTAGTATGAGAAATAGAAACACGGATGTCGTCATGATTTTTCAACAGGCGTGACACCAAGGTCGTTTTACCTGTGCCGGAAGCGGCAGAAATGATGTAAATATTGCCTTTTTTATGATTTTGCATGGTGGTTCAGCCGATGGTATGTATCTGTAAATTATAACACAACACAATGTTTCTCGGAATTTCAGACGGCATGTTGCAAAATTTGGCTATTGTATCGATTAATTTGGCAAGTCCGCATATGACCGCTACAATATCGTGTTAAAAACTTTTTGATTTCGGAATGTCGAGATGTTGATTCATCCTGAAGTAATGGGCGTAGAGGCTTTGGCGGACAAAATCCGTAAAATTGAAAACTGGCCGCAAAAAGGGATTTTGTTTCATGACATTACTCCCGTTTTGCAAAGCGCAGAATATTTCCGCCTGCTGGTCGATTTACTGGTTTACCGCTATATGGGGCAAAAAGTTGATGTCGTTGCGGGCTTGGATGCGCGCGGCTTCATCATTGGCGCGGCTTTGGCCTATCAGCTGAACGTCGGCTTTGTCCCTATCCGCAAAAAAGGCAAACTACCTTTTGATACGGTTTCTCAAAGTTACGCTTTGGAATATGGCGAAGCAACGGTAGAAATCCATACTGACGCCATCAAGCCGGGCGCACGCGTTTTGTTGGTAGATGATTTGGTGGCAACCGGCGGCACAATGCTCGCAGGTGTCGAGCTGATCCGAAAATTGGGCGGTGAAGTAATCGAAGCGGCTGCCATTTTGGAATTTACCGACTTGGACGGCGGCAAAAAAATTCGTGAAAGCGGCGCGCCATTATTTACCCTGTGCCAAAACAAAGGCTGTATGTAATAAAAAAACCGCAAGCCGATCAGCCTGCGGTTTTTTATAATCAAAATTATTCGAGAACGTATCCGTCCGTATCCCAAAAAGTTTTTTTCACCAACTGGTCGTCTTTATAAACCAGCTCAGATTTCTTCGCACCATCATCATACCAATCCAAAATGATGCCGCTGCGTTTACCGTTGCGAATACTCAATTCAGACACGATGCGGCCATTTTCATCCCAACTGATGATCTCCGTCGGTTTGTCATTGCTCATCATCATTTCAGTTTTCGGACTGCCGTCTGAATACCATTGTTTCCAATGGCCATTGGCTTTATCATGCTTAAACTGAATTTCGCTTTCTTTCACACCATTTCGGTAATAGCGGGAACCCACGCCCTCACTCAGGCCATTTTGATAAGGCATCACCGCAGATTTTTTACCGTTTGGATACCAGTTGACCCATTCGCCATGCGGTTTGCCGTTGCGATAGCTGCCAACCATCTTTTTCTGCCCGTTAAAATGCCATAGAGTCAGCGTGCCATTATCCAAAGCCGGCACAAAAACCTTGATCTGACCAGCAGGTATCTCGTACGGATCAGAATATTTTTTCATTGATGGATAGTAAAAATCCTGAACCTGCGCCTTGCCTGCCGCAATTTTGTATTGGCGGACATAAGCAACCGAAGGCATGGTTGCCGTCAGTTTACCGTTTTGATTGAAATAAACGGTATATTGCTGGGCAAAAGCGACAACGGGCGTACTGAATAAAACAGCAGCCAACAGGCCTGATTTTAAAAAATTATTCATAATATTGGGTTTTTGGCAGTATATGTTCTACAAAAAGTCAGTAATAAAAATCTACCGGCATTTAAATCTATGACGAATATTATAAGCCATAGTTTCAAACCCTGCTTGGATTTCATATTCAGCATACCATAGGCGTTTGTATTTTCTTAAAACATTAAAGACATTACAAAACAGAGGCCGTCTGAATTTTTTTCAGACGGCCTTTGTTTTATTTACATCACAATAAACTATTCTTCACCCAACAATTGCTCACGGGTCAATAAGAATACAAACCCGTCGCCACCGCTGGTTTCCAACCAAGTAAACGGCAATTCCGGATAAGCCGCCTCCAATACTTCGCGGTTATGGCCGATTTCAACCAGCAATACACCTTTCGGATTCAAATATTTCGCAGCCTGCAAAATGATTTGGCGTGTAGCATCCAAACCATCTTCTCCGCTGCCCAAAGCCAATTCCGGCTCATGTAGGTATTCATCAGGCAACGCTTCCACAGATTCCGCATCAACATAAGGCGGATTGGAAACAATTAAGTCGTAGGTTTCATCCAAACCTTCAAACAAATCGGTATGCACCAAGCTGATACGGTCTTCCAAGCCATAATCTTCGATATTGATGGCCGCTACTTCCAAAGCATCTAAGCTCAAATCTACGGCATCGATTTGTGCATCAGGATAGTGGTGCGCCATTTGAATGGCCAAGCAGCCACTACCGGTACACAAATCCAAAGCTCGATGCACCAACTCATCATGTTCAATCCAAGGACGGATACCGTCGCCAAGCAATTCATAAATAAAAGAACGAGGCACGATGACGCGCTCATCGACATAAAAATCAAACTCGCCCTGCCATGCTTGATGTGTCAGATACGCGGCAGGAATATGCTCCACTGCGCGGCGTTCGAGAATGGACAATACCTCTTCCTTCTCACTTTGCAACAATTTGGCATCCAAATAAGGCTCCAATGTATCCAAAGGCAGATTCAAAGTGTGCAAAATTAGATAGGCTGCCTCGTCATGGGCATTATCGCTTCCGTGTCCGAAAAACAGTCCGGCATCGTTAAAACGGCTAACGGCGAAACGCAATAAATCGCGAACAGTGGTCAGCTCTTGAGCAGCTTGCTTAAACATAATGTTTTGTCTTGTCGATTTAAGAATATTGAAATTATAACAGAAAGGCCGTCTGAAAACTTTTCAGACGGCCTTCGATTTAATTCAGCTTAAGATTATTTATCGCGGCTGAATACGATTTTGGTAGCTTGGATAGCAACGCAGACAGCACCACCGATAAAGATCAAGTCAGCAGCGGTACGAACCCAACGCAGGGTATCCAGAATTTCCATTTGCAGGAATTCTTCGCTACGTGCATACCACAGACCGTGAGTGATAGAAGCGTAAGCTTGAATCACGCCAACCGGCAACAGGCTGATGGCAATCATACCCACCAGACCGCCGTTCAGCAGCCAGAATGCCCAAGTCATCAGTTTGTCGTCAAATTGAGCATTAGGTTTCAGGTAACGTGCAACCAGCAATACGAAGCCCAGAGCCAAGAAACCATACACACCAAACAGAGCCGCGTGAGCGTGAACTGCAGTAGTGTTCAGACCTTGGATGTAGAACAGGGAAATCGGCGGGTTAATCAGGAAGCCGAATACGCCGGCACCGATCATGTTCCAGAAGGCAACTGCTACGAAGCACATCAGAGGCCAACGCAGACGTTTCGCCCAGTCGGACAGATGTTGGTAAGACCAGTGTTCGTAAGCTTCACGACCCAGCAGAACCAAAGGTACAACTTCCAAAGCGGAGAAACATGCACCGATTGCCATAGAAGCAGAGGTAGAGCCGGAGAAGTACAAGTGGTGCAATGTACCTGGAATACCGCCCAACATGAAGATGGCAGCAGCAGCCAAAGTAGAAGCAGTGGCAGTACTACGGCGGACAAAGCCCATGTTATAGAAGATGAATGCGAAGGCGGCAGTAGCGAACACTTCGAAGAAACCTTCTACCCACAAGTGAACCACCCACCAACGCCAGTATTCCATCACAGCGATTGGAGATTTTTCACCGTAGAACAGGCCAGGAGCATAGAACACACCCACACCGACCATAGAAGCTACGAAGATAGCCAACAGGTTTTTGTCTGTACCTTTTTCTTTAAAGGCAGAGATAGTACAACGCAGCATCAGGAACAGCCACAACAGCAAGCCGACCATCAGCAACAATTGCCAGAAGCGACCCAAATCCAAGTATTCGTAACCTTGGTGACCGAACCAGAAGTTCAGCTCAGGCGGAATGATGTGGGTCAAAGCAAAGAAGTTACCTGCATAAGAACCGCCAACTACGATGAACAGGGCGATGTACAGGAAGTTCACACCGGCACGTTGGAATTTAGGATCTTTACCGCCGTTCACAATCGGAGCCAAGAACAGACCTGCTGTCAGGAAGCCGGTTGCAATCCAGAAAATAGCGGATTGGATGTGCCAAGTACGGGTCAGTGCGTATGGGAACCAGTCGGCCATTTCAAAGCCCAAGGCGGTATCGATACCGTAGAAACCTTGACCTTCGACAGTATAGTGAGCGGTCAAACCACCCAACAGTACTTGTACGACAAACAGCGCAACAGTCAGGAATACATATTTGCCCAACGCTTTTTGAGAAGGAGTCAGTTGTACTTTGGAAATAGGATCCTCAGTAGGTACTTCAACCTCTTCGTGTTTGGTCAAGAAAGAGTAACCCCACATCAGCAAGCCGATACCCATCAGCAACAATACCACGCTGGTGAAAGACCACATGTAGTTTTCAGTAGTCGGTACGTTGTTGATCAAAGGCTCGTGCGGCCAGTTGTTGGTGTAAGTGAAGTTCTCGTCAGGACGGTTGGCCGAAGCAGACCAAGAAGTCCAGAAGAAGAAGTTGAACAGTTTTTCACGCGCTTCTTGGCTTGGCAATGTGTTGTTTTTCATTGCAAAGTGTTCGCGAGTGGTTTGGAACTTAGGATCGTCGCTGTACACGCCGTGGTAGTAAGGCAGAATGCTTTCGATCGCTTTCACGCGGGTATCGCTGATAACGACAGAACCGTCTTCCTTAATACGGCTTTGGTTGCGGTATTCGTCAGCCAAACGGGTTTTCAGAACAGCTTGTTCCTCAGGAGAAACTTCGTCAAATTTTTTGCCGTAAGTTTCTTGCGCAGTCAGATCCAACCATGCAACCAGCTCGCGGTGCAGCCAGTCGGCAGTCCAGTCCGGAGCTTGGTATGCACCGTGACCCAATACAGAGCCAACTTCCATACCGCCGGTAGTTTGCCATGCAGATTGACCTGCCAAAATATCGTCTTTGGTCATCAGGACTTTGCCGGATGCAGAAACGACTTGTTCAGGGTATGGCGGAGCCTTTTTATAGACCTCGCTACCCATATAACCAAGAATGGTAAAGCATACTGCCAGTACGGCAAACAGCAAGTACCAAAGCTTCTTGTACTGTCCCATTTTGAGTACTCCTTGATTTTGGTAAAAAGTGGTTGGGTATTAATTCATCAAATATGAATGTTAAAGATTGTATCACGGTTTTAAAAGTAAAGAAATATTTTGTCAATAATATTCCTTTAAAACCATTAACTTACATGATATTGATTCCTATTATCCTGTATAACTCCTCCTTTGTTATATTTTGTGTTAAGCCCACACTAACATTTTCACACAAAAATAAACTTTTCGGTTTAGTTTTTTATACTACTAAAGGAGTATTTAAGGATTAAAAGATTCATATTCATTGAACAATTTGATTTATGTCAAAATGCACCCAAACAAGCGCCTACATAATCATACAAAATTTCAAACCATCCTATCAGGATACTTAACTTTTCTTACAATAAGGAAACTTTAAACATGAAACGCCAAACCTTAGCTGCACTTATCGCTTCTGTATTTGCACTGGCCGCATGCGGCGAACAAGCTGCTAAACCAGCTGAAACTCCGGCTGCCACCGCTTCTGCCGAAGCCCCTGCTGCTGCTTCTGACTCACAAGCTGCTGCCGAGACTCCTTCTTCAGAATTGCCTGTAGTCGATGCCATCATGACTCACGCTCCGGAAGTTCCACCTGCAATCGATCGCGATCATCCGGCTAAAGTACGCGTTAAAATGGAAACCGTCGAAAAAACCATGACTATGGAAGACGGTGTTGAATACCACTATTGGACATTCAACGGCGACGTTCCGGGCCAAATGATCCGTGTACGCGAAGGCGATACCGTAGAAGTAGAATTCTCTAACAATCCTTCTTCTACCGTTCCTCACAACGTTGACTTCCACGCTGCTACCGGTCAAGGCGGTGGTGCAGAAGCTTCTTTCACTGCCCCAGGCCACACTTCTACTTTCAGCTTTAAAGCTCTGCAAGCCGGTTTGTACATTTACCACTGTGCCGTTGCTCCTGTCGGTATGCACATCGCCAACGGTATGTACGGTTTGATCTTGGTTGAACCTAAAGAAGGTCTGCCTAAAGTGGACAAAGAGTTCTACATCGTACAAGGTGACTTCTATACTAAAGGTAAAAAAGGTGCTCAAGGCCTGCAACCTTTCGATATGGATAAAGCGATTGCTGAACAACCTGAATACGTTGTATTCAACGGCCACGTGGGCTCTATCGCCGGCGACAACGCTCTGAAAGCTAAAGCTGGTGAAACTGTTCGTATGTACGTTGGTAACGGTGGTCCTAACTTGGTATCTTCTTTCCACGTTATCGGCGAAATCTTCGACAAAGTATATGTTGAAGGTGGTAAACTGATTAATGAAAACGTACAAAGTACTCTGATTCCTGCCGGTGGCGCAGCGATGATCGAATTCAAAGTCGACATTCCAGGCAGCTACACTGTGGTTGACCACTCTATCTTCCGTGCGTTCAACAAAGGTGCTTTGGGTCAATTGAAAGTTGAGGGTGATGAAAACCCTGAAATCATGACCAAAAAACTGAGCGACACCGCTTACCAACCTGCCGGTGCTGCTGCTTCTGCCCCAGCCGCTGCGTCTGCCGCACCTGCTGCTTCTGAAGCCGCTAAATAATCCCTCGGTTTAATACGCCAAGCCACTGCTACTCTTCTCTTAGAGTCGCAGTGGCTTCCATCACAATTAATCTTCCTATTCAATCAGACAGATTGATTTTTCAGACGGCCTTGTTATGATTAGGCTATCTTAAAAATAAATTTTCTGTTTCAATCGATAATAAGGGCGTACCATGAAACTCATACGACTCCTCCTCTTAGGCAGTGCCTTAATCTGCGGCAATACATTTGCAGCCGAAATGGTAAAAATCGAAGGAGGCAGCTATCGCCCTCTCTATCTTAAAAAAGAGACTTCCCTTATTAAAGTCAAGCCCTTCCAACTTGATAAATATCCTGTAACCAATGCCGAATTCGCCGAATTTTTGAAAACACATCCACAATGGCAAAAAGACAAAATCAGCTCTAAACAAGCTGAAAAAGCTTACCTGAAACATTGGGTAAAAAACGGCAGCAACAGTTATGCGCCTAAAGCCAGCGAACTCAAACATCCGGTAACTAATGTTTCATGGTTTGCCGCCAATGCCTACTGCGTTTCCAAAGGCAAACGCCTGCCGACTATTGACGAGTGGGAATTTGCAGGCTTGGCTTCTACCACTCAAAAAGATGGCTCTGCCGAACCCGGCTACAACCGCACCATCTTGGATTGGTATGCAGACGGCGGCCGAAACGGCCTGCACGACATCGGTAAAAACAAACCCAACTACTGGGGCGTATACGATATGCACGGCCTGATTTGGGAATGGACTGAAGACTTCAACAGCAGCCAACTCTCTGCCGGCTCGTCCAACACACAAATGTTCTGTAGCGGCGCATCCGTAGGCTCAAGCGACCCGTCCAACTATGCGGCATTCTTACGCTACGGCATCCGCACCAGCCTACAGTCCAAATATGTTTTAAATAACTTGGGCTTCCGCTGTGCGAGCAAATAAAGTTTAGTTTTTTATCACCAAAGCAGCTTTGGCGGTACTGAAAGGTATCGCCGCTTTTTTTGGCCGTCTGAAAAGATATGGCGCACAAAGACAAATTGTGGCATAATCCGCCCGTCTTTCTAAAAAGGCACTTAGGAGTTTGCTTAGGTCGTTTGGCTTGGCAAACTTGTCCGAACCTGAAAAGGTTCTTTTATTTTCGGAGTTATCCATCATGGCATTGACCGTAGAACAAAAAGCACAAATTGTTAAAGATTTCCAACGCAAAGAAGGCGATACCGGCTCTTCTGAAGTACAAGTCGCTCTGTTGACTTTCCGCATCAACGACCTGACTCCTCACTTCAAAGCCAA
>NZ_JBQCWY010000069.1:0-10394 GCF_051956955.1 Neisseria sp. P0021.S005
AACCACACGCTCCGGTGCTATACTAAAACAAATAAACCGCTTCATCACACATCATGTCTCCCCGTCCAGTTACCATTACTTCCTACAATATGCACAAAGGCATGTCTGCGCTCAACCGCAAAGTGCAGGTCAACCGTATGGCTGACGCGCTGGGTGCATTGGGTTCGGATGTTTTGTTTTTACAAGAAGTCCAAGGACAACATCTCAATAGAAGCCGCCGTACCGACTTTCCCGATGCGCCGCATTACGACATCATCGGCGACAGCCTCGATTATCATCGCAGCTACGGCAAAAATGCCGTCTATCCCAAACGACACCACGGCAACGCCATTCTCAGCCGCCTACCGCTGAAAACGGAAAACAACCTCAACATCAGCGTCAACAAACTCGAACAGCGCGGCCTGTTGCATTGCGAAGTCGTGCCTGAAGGTTGGGAAGATCCGCTGGTGTGTTTGTGCGTCCACCTCAACCTGCGCGAGCCTGACCGCCTTAAACAATACCGCGCCATCAGCGACTATGTCGACCGCCATATCAACCCTGACAGCCCCTTGATTATTGCCGGCGATTTCAATGACTGGCGGCAGAAATCAGCGCGTGAGCTGGGCAGGGCATTAGATTTGAACGAAGTATTCGTCGATAATACAGGTAAACGCCCCAAAACCTTCCCTTCGCGCCTGCCTATCCTCAGCCTCGACCGCATTTACACGCGCAATCTTGATGTCATCGATTCTGAAATCCACAACAGTAAAGACTGGCAGCATTTGTCAGATCATCTGCCATTGAGTGTAACGGTTAGGCCGCATCGTAAAATGAATATGAAATCAGATAGAAAAATGTAAGGCTAAAATTTTTTAAAGCACTATTTGGAATGTATCGAAAGAAAAAGTTTTTCGCTCAGATAGTTGAGATAAAACAGGCCGTCTGAAAAGTTTCAGACGGCCTGTTTAAGTTTATAAAAAAGCGCAAACCTTTTTATATCAAAAGTTTGCGCTTTAAATCTGGTGGAGGCGGGGGGAATCGTACTTTGAGATTAACTCATTGATTTAAATATAATCATGTTCTTGTTTACGGTAAAAGTTACCCCAAAAGTTACCCCAAAACTTTAAGGTAGGGGCATTTTTTTGGCACTATTTACCCCTTGTCAGATTGCCAGTTTAAGCTGTTTGGGTGGCAGGGGCAAAAATATTTTGCGGCATTTCTGCCAAGCTGTAAACATGGTTGAATTGTAACACTGGAAATTATCCGCGCTTGTGGGGTGTTCTCTGCTTTCTTCTTCCAGTCGTCCGATATTGTCTCTCGGGCGGCTTTTGTTTGTATCGGCTCTGTCAGTCATGCGCCCAAACAAAAAAAGCGTATATATACAAAAAAACGCAAAAATCGTTTGTTACCTTGTTACCAATGGCTGAAAGCCTTGCCAGTCATGGCTTACATGGTAACAAAACACATATTTTAACCTTGTTACCATTTGTTACCGCTCCTATTTTTTAAGCGTAACCATTTGAATATAAAAGGGTAACAAGTGGTAACAAATCGGTAACAAGTAAATTTATGTTCATTTGTTACCGTTTTTTCTGTGTTTTTATATTTATATTCATATAGTTATAAGTGTTAAATTTTGTGGTAACAAAGGTAACAAGTGATTTTGCCTCGCGCATATGGTTTTATCTTTTCGCGTGTCTTGGTCTTCTTTCCTTTTTATGGGCTCCAAAAATTCAAGGGCTGCTTTTCTCGCGCGCGCGCGTATTGGTGTCGAAATTATTTATCCCTCGTCTGTCTTTGTTGGTCATAGCGTAAATAGGCTAAAATCGCGCTGTAAGCGCGTTTCTTTGTTTTGGTAGGGTAGGTATAGGGAAAGGGTCAAACAGTCCTAATTTTTGAGATTTAGGGGCTTCCTGTTAATTTTATGCTTTCTTGGTTGGTCTGCCTGAATGTTTAGACGTAAAAAAGCCCGCCTGTGTTGATCCCGGCGGGCTTGGTTAGGATTTTGGAATTAACCCCATGTAAATGATTAGTCGTCCAGTTCTATATTTGTAGCTAAAACATGAAACCAGCCGTTACCTTTCCGCTGGTGTTGGTAGCCTCTGTTTTTGTGGTTATATTTCAACAATCCATTATCTGCTAATACGCGGCAAACTTTCGCTTCATCGAAACTTTGGGCGATTTCATCGGCAAAGACACGGCGGATTACCCACAATTCCAATTTTTCCCCCTCCTGTTTCCTATATCCTGCATGGTCTTTATTGGTGCTTTTATCGCTCCATTCCATAAACCGCGTGCCTAATGCGTGCTGGGCGATAAAATCCTCTGCCTGCTCAATGATTCGGCGGTCTTCGTGTTTTCCTGCTCCGTTGGCTTCCAGCCATTCATCAAAGCATTTTTTCACGCCTGCCATGCCTACACCTACGGGCAAGCCGGTAACAGGGGCGGCAAGTTCCAAAGCGGAGGCGGCGATAGCAAAGCGTTTTGCTACTCTTCGCGCCTGCCCTGATAATTCGGGAATGGTTGCCATAAATGCGGCCATGCGCTCCGTTGCCTGCTGTTTGGCTTGTTCTAGGTTGTCTAAAAGCTGTCGGATAAATAGTCTTCCTGCCGTTCCGTGATATTTTTCTGCTGATTGGGCGATATGCTCACTCAACAATGCGCCATCTTCAAATCCGTGCAATGTGTCATAAATGCCGTATTGCGCGGCGGCTCTGATACTAGGCAGGCGGGCGGCTTGTCCTGCGTTCCAATCGCCCTTATGGTGCTTCAAGATGGAATCGGGGGTCTTTTCGCCGGTGGAAAACATCATCACTTTCCAGCGGCTTAAAGCGCGGTTTCCGCCTTGTTTTGCGCCTTGCACTTTGTTGATACCGTTCATAACGCTATAAACAGTATCGCCGATAACGTGCGGGCTTGCCTGTCCTATTTCGTCCAACACCAGCAAGCCATCATTGCGGGCGGCGGCTGTGTTGGAAAAGCCTATTTTCGTACCGCTCCAAGACAACAGGCTTCCTGATGGTTTGCCCCATACGCTCAAGGCTACTTTTGCGGCTGTGGTTTTGCCGTCTGAAGAATCGCCCATCAAGTGGAAGCCCCCCGATTCTTCGTTTAATAGGGAAAGCAACGGGGCGGCAAATGAAGCTCCCAAAGCAAGGCACAAACGGCTATTTCCTACTGCATATCGGGCTATGTTTTGTTGCCAGTCGGTAAGCTCTCCGTTTGGCTGATATGCCTTTGCTTGGCTGGTGTCGCCGTTGTAGATAATGGCGGGGTCTTTGTCGGTCGCTGTGATGGTTTCCCCACTGGGCATAATGTAGCTGTCTTCGTGCCAGCCTGCGCGGTCGGTAATGGTAAAGGCCGCCGGGCTTCCCTCTTTCTGCAAATAGTCTGCTAGTCTTTCCCTTTTTGCCCGCCCGCTCATGATGACTAGGCCGAAATTCTGCAAACGCTGCCAGCCTTGGACTGTGCCGATTTCTGCTTGTGGTATGGCGGCGGTCTTTTGTTGGCGTGTGATTTTGTCTTTAAACTTGATAATCCGATAATACGCGCCGTCATTGTCTTGCCCTGTGCCAATGATGTCGATAGGGTCGGAAAGCAATAGCGGCTCTGCTTCGATAATATCGCCGTCTTTATCGGTTCTAACGTTTACCCACCATACGCCCCGATTGTCGATTTCAAAGTGAGGGCGCGGGCGGAATGGCTCGATATTCTCAAGGTTGTAGTCGTTGGGGCTTTCCTGCTTCGCTGTTTCGGTATTTTTCATGCTGTCTGTCCTCCGAAATGATTGTCTGATTGCTTTTTCTCGTTCAGTTCGTCCAGTGCGTCATAGCCCGGCGTTTTGCTTTGCCATATGCTCGCCTTGATTCCCTGCTTAATGGCTCGCATTGCCAAGTCATAAGCAGCTCTGTAACCAACGGGGCGGGGCGTGTCGTTATCGGCAATAATCGCAATTTCTTTTATACCGTTCAAAAACTGAAAATTTGCCATGCTGTTTGCGCTCAAGGCCGCGTATAAGCCCCAATCGTAAGCCTTGTACAATTCACGGGCGGCAAGGGCGGTTTCTATTCCCTCTGCAATGACAAGACGGCCATTTTCAGGAATCGGGAACAAGTGGACGGCTTGCCCTGAAATGCTGCCTTGCTTACGGTTTCGCATTTTCTTGGCCGGTAATGCTTCGCCTGTTACAGGGTCTTTGATTGCCAGTTTCTGATAGCGCGGGGCGTGTAGTCCGTCCTCCCCGCATGGCTTGTCATAGCTAGGCTGTAAATAGGTTAGGTGTAAGCCTTGTAGCTCTTCGTCCATATCGCGGATAGCGCAAACCATACAGGGGAAACGGCCAAGCAAAAGCGGCTTATCTTCGACTGTTGTCCAATAGTCTTTTTCAGGTAGGAAACGGACGTTTTCGGGTAAATGCGCCATCTCCAAACCGCGTGATCTCAAATACTGGATAACAGGGGAATCGGGGCGGATAGGTTCTGTGCTTCTCCACAATGCGGCCAGTTTCTCGATTTGGTCTTTTTCGGGGCGTGGCTGCGCTTGTGGGCGTTTGGGCGGTATCGGCAAAGGGTTTGCATTGTCCATGTCTAAAATGCCAGCAACCTGCTTTAAGGCCGTCTGAAAATCACACCCGAAAAAGTGCATTACCAAGCCGAAACCATCACCCGCGCCGTTGTTGTAATGGTTGCAAATGAATGTGCCGTTTCCGTCCTTGTCGTCATATCTGAAACGGTCTTTCCCTCCACACGCGGGGCAGGGCTGGTGTTTGTTTTTCAGGTATCGCTGGTCTATGCCTAATGCCGCGTGTATTTCCGGCCAGCGGTATTGCGCGGCTGCTCTGATTTCTTTGCATGTCGGTTTCATTTTCCTACCTCCTCGAATCTGTCCATAGATTCGCGGGCTATGGCTGATACGGTATGAATCGCCTCTTTTTGGCTTGCTCCGTCATTCACAATCAGCAAGATAGTGCTTACAACGTCCGCCGCTGCGATTGCCTTTTCTTTGCTGTTTAGTTGGTTTGCCAGTTTCTCCGTGATGGTTTTCATTGCTCTGCCTCCTCTGATACTGGCTCTAAAACAATTCCTGCTGTTGGGTCGGTTTCCCATATTGCGGGCGTTTCTTGCTCTAGTTGCTCCGTGTCAGCGTGGGCGGGCTGGTTACAGGCTCGGACTACCAAAGCCAAAAGCAACACCCAAAACACCAGCAAGGCGCGGTTAAGATACCGGCGGAAACGGTCGGATTTATTGGTCTGTTTCATGGTTTTATCCTTTGCTCTGCCTCCAGTGTTTCAAAACATGAACCTAATAAAATCAATTAGTTATGAAAACACTAGGGCGAAGTTTGCCCTATGCCGTCTGAAATAGGCGGCATAAAGGCGGGTAAATTTCAGGGAATAGGTGGGCTTAATCTGCTTTGGTTACGCTGTAAACAGCCCATTCTTTCAGGTCGTCTGAAAGCTCCAGCAGGGCGGAAACCTGATTTACAGATTCCGTAAAGCTGTAACCAAACACCAGCGCCAGCAGGTCAAAACCGCTGCCGCCTTTGGGGGTGCATTGGTTACAGATGTAGCCGCCGCCGTCTGAATCGTCAGGGCGCGGGATGGGGTCGGTTTTGAATATATCCCTCAAGCTCGGATGACAAATCGAAAGATTCCAAGTTTTCCGCATGGGGGACTAGGGTTTGAATGACTGTGGCAAGGCGTGCCGTGCTTCTGATCGCACTTATGGGGGTGTTGTGGACGGGATGGGCGGCCATGTTGTCGCAAATGGTGTCGATAATTGCGCCCGTATTGGCGATAAATTCGCCGCCGTAGTACAGCGCGTCCATAATGCGGTTTGCCAGCTCTAAGGGGATGGTTACCGTTTGGGCTTGATTTTGAATGGTTTGGATTTGGGTAGAAGTGCAAGATTGCATTTGAAATGCTCCTAGTTAAATTGAGATTTGAGAAATGCCCGAAATAAGGGGGCGGTGCTCTCTCCTGTAACTAGTCAGGCGTGGACGTTGCCGTTACCACACACCGCCATAAACTTTGATATGCCGTCCAAAGCCTGTGAATAGGCTTCAAACGCCATAAGAGAAAATGGCGATAAAAAATCAGCGTTTACCCTGCTGATTTGGGCTAGTTAATTTAAGAGAGAAACTTAATTCTGCTTCTCAAAGCTCAATCTGTCAAATGGTTTTTTACGGGGTTAGATGGCGTTATGCTTACTCTTTCCCGACACCAGCAAAGAAAACCGCCCGCGTTTCACGGTCGCCCCGAATTGGTTTTGCACTTCTTCCATCACGGTTATGATTTCATGCCCCGCTCTGCGAAGTTCCATAATGCGTGAGTTATAGCCAAGTATGCCCATCTGTGCCAGCTCCCATGATGTAACGCTCCCTTTTCTCAATCGGGCTAAAATGCGCTCTCTTTGGCTTGGCGTTTTGGGCTTGTTATTGATACAATCAAGTTTCATAATCTACTCTTCTTTCTACCGTCTGAATGTCCGTTCAGGCGGTCTTATTTTTTAAAAATCAGGTCTTGAGTTACAATCGCGCGCGCGGGCGCGTACTGTTACGAAAACTCCTGTTCTCCTTTCATTAGCTTGCCTGTTCTGTAAGCCATTTCTTCACTTCTCCTGCTACATAAAAGCGGCTGCGCGTGCCTGTGATTTGGCGTGATTGCGGGAATTGTCCTGCTGCCTCCAGTCGTCTGATTTGGCTGCTACTCAAGCGAGTGATTCCGCGCCGTCCTTTTGCTTGGCTTGTCTCAAGTTCTGCAATAGTTAATTGCGCGGTATCAGGTAAGCAGTCGATATTGATAATGTGCATTTATTGCCTCCGGTTGGTTAATCACGCCTGCGTGTTGCTGGCGTTTCGATAGGCATAAATATAGCCGCCTCAATGGGCGGCTTTCGAGAGAGAAAAAAATGAGAAAAAACTCTCTTTTAATTTCAAAATTTACTTAGGTTATTTTTGTTTCTTTTTCATATGTAATTGATACATATCTATAAAATCATCTTCAAATTCTATTACCTCATTTATTTCTTTGCATTTAATATCATATCTATGCATGAAAGGGTTTGCCACTGCTTCCAATAATAGGATAGCTTTTGGTAATACGCTGTCTTTGATTGTGGACTTATCGGGAAACCATTCTTCCCCTGTTTTTGGGTTGATAACGGTTTCTGTACCATCGCCAAAGAGTAAGAATAACAGTTCTTCATGCGTGAAGTGTTGGCCGGTGTATACCTCCCAAATCAGCAAATCTAGGCATGGCAATACTCTGAAACGGTTTAGGCTTTCTATTTCTGAATCACTAAATGTTCTTGTCATGTCGTATTTTTTGCTTATATGGATATGGCCGCCGTAAAGTTGAAATGCTCTGTATTGCCTTAAGAAATACTCAAACATTTCTTTCAGCTCATCATCGGTATGTTCTTGGAAATTAATCAGCACCGGCGTGAAACAATTATATGCCCCTGCTTTTTTTTCATATCTGAATTGGCCTAGTTTGGGTAATTGAATCCCTACGGTAGAAATTTCATCAATAGGCATTTTTTCCCCGTCAGAATCGACAATATCAGCCCCGTGTTTTGCCAGCAATCCATTAAAGCAAGAGAAAAAGGAAGAATCGGGGAATGTTTTCTCATCGGGGAATGTTTTCTCTAAGTCTTCAAATGGTATTTTGTACATATCATCAGAAATTAGATTCTTGCCTAATGGAATCCCTCTAGAATCTCTTGGAATATCAGTATTACCCAAAAACAATGATTGCCAAGAGTTTATACAATCATTGCAGATGTCATAACCTAAATCTGGATTACGGTCATATTTTAAATTCTCATTGTAGTGGTAAATTTTATGTTCAAAAGCGATTGCCCAATCTTCCCGCCCCCATTGGTAGGTCTCTTCATACTTGGAAATATCAAACCATTTAGGACAATAATCATGAGTATTCATTTTTAGCTTTGTTTCCGGTATCAGGCAATCGCCTCAATTCCCTTGTTCTTGACGATAGTAAGCAGCTTCAAAGCCGCGCCGCTCGGCTTTTTAATACCCCGCTCCCATTCGGAAACTTGGTTTTTACCAATGTTCAGATACATGGCAAAAGCGGCTTGTGATAATGCTTCGCGCTCTCTGATTGCCTTGATGTCTTCGCCGCTCAATGGTTTGATTTCGGTCAGGCATGATTTGTCAAAATCGCGCATGGTTTTTTTGTCGATAATGCCAATGTCGTGCAATCCCTGCATGGTTTCATGTATTGCTGCAAAAATCTCGCTTTTGTATTTCATGGCTGTATCTCCGTGAAAGTGCCGTTTGATTTGGCTTGTTCTATGTCGGTTTCCGTCATTGCCAAGATGATGGCGGCGGCTTTCTTTAATTCTGCAAGTTCTTTGTCCGTGATGTTTTCGCGGTCGTTCTTGGCAAAGGCAGTCATGAAAAACGCCCGTTCCCCACGTCTGAAAAATATCAGACTACGATAACCGCCGCTTCTGCCTTGTCCTTGCCTTGCTATGCGTTGCTTGATAACGCCGCCGCCTAAATCTGCGTCTATCACTCCTTTATCTGCCCGCTCTACCGCTTCTATCAGCTCGGAATCGCTGATTTTGTGCTTCTTGGCAAATTTCGTTATCCACTGGTTTCTAAATATCCGCATGGTTTTCTTTCGTAATGCTTAAGATGATAGTTTATTCTGCCGTTTCCTGCAATATGCCTGAATGTGCTTTCAATTCATCAAGATAATCAGCCCATTTTTGAACCATATCGGCGCGCTGTTCTAAATATTCCGCATGGTTATAGGCTGCCCTTGTCGTGTTGGGGTCTTTGTGGGCTAGTTGTCGCTCTACCCAATCGGCGTTATAGCCCATCTCATTCAATATCGTGCTGGCTGTATGCCTAAAGCCGTGCTGTGTGGTTTCTTCCAAGAATCCCAGACGGTCTAATGCTTTTCGTATTGCTCCCTCGCTCAAGGGCTGTTTTTTGCTGGTGTTACAAAATACATATTCATAATGCCCGGTTACTGGTTTCAAGCCGTCCAGTATTGCTAAGGCTTGGCGGCTCAAGGGGACAATATGGTCTATCTTGTTCTTCATGTTTACGCCGTCTTTATAGTATTGCTGCTCCTCCCAATCAATTTCACACCAGCGCAATAAACGTAATTCGGAAGGGCGGGCAAATACATAAGGGGAAAGCTGTAATAGGGCGCGTGTTTGCGGAAAGCCAGCGTAACCGTCAAAAGCTCGTAACATCTCGCCTATCCTTTGCGGGTCTTTAATGAAGCGGTAATGTTTCTGTTCCACCTTTGCCAGCTCTCCCCGCAATTCGGCGGCGGGATTGAATAGGCTCAAGCGAAGTTTCACGGCATATTTGAAAACTTGGTTTACTACGTCATAAATTTTTTGTGCCGTGTCATATTTCCCCGCCGATTCCAGCCTCTGTAACAGTCCTAAAACCTCAAGCGGCATGATTTCGTCTATTTTGCGTGTTGCAAGGTCAGGGAAAATATGAAGCTCAAGGCTGCGGATAACTCTTTGTGCATGGTCGGGCTTCCATTTATTCGGCTTTGCTACTTGGTCGCTGTGCCATTTGCGCGCAATAGCCTCAAATGTGTTTTTTAGCTGCTCTGCCTGCCTCTGTGCTTTGTCTTGCTGGTGTAGCTTAGGGTCTATCCCTTTTGCTATTAGCCCGCGTAATTCTTCTCGTTTTTCTCTTGCTTCTTTTAAGCTGATTTCAGGATAGACACCCAATCGCATTTCATCGCGTTTGTTGTCGCTTGGCCGGTAGTAACGAAAACGCCAGTATTTGCCGTTTCCCCTTGCTTGAAGATATAACCCTCCGCCGTCTGATAATTGATTCGGCGGTTGTAGTTTTTTGCATTGGCTATCTGTAAGCGGTAGCGTCTGTTTAGGCATTTTTAATCCAGTTTGGGGTAACTTTTAAAAACTCATTAAGCTATTGTTAATAATTGGTTTTATGGACTTTTGGGGTAACTTGTTTAAAAAAACAGGGCTAATTTGCCCACTTTTCGGTCTTGTTTTTTGGGTAACTCATGAAAAGTTACCCTAAAAGTTACCCCATAAATGATGAAAACTCAAGCATACGCCAGCATATTCAAGGTAATAAAAAAGCCTTGAAACCGTTATGGCTCAAGGCTTTATGCGTATTACAGGATACTGCTGAAAATAGGGTATGGTGGAGGCGGGGGGAATCGAACCCCCGTCCGAAAGTCCTCTACAGAGCGTTCTACATACTTAGTTGTGTCTATTTAGAATCTCGTCCCCATCATGCCGACCAACAGGCCTTCAGGGAACCAGTTACCTTAAATCTCGTTTCCTGCCAAGTAACCCGACAGAAAACCAGTCAATGTAGAATGACGTTGCGGTAGCTTGCGCTACACAGCCCATTGACCAACTGCTGCAACGGCAGGCCTTAAG
>NZ_JBQCWY010000070.1:0-10381 GCF_051956955.1 Neisseria sp. P0021.S005
CTTTATATGACAAGTTTCAGACGGCCTAAGACCTTTTATTCCAATTTTCAACCTTTCAGCCACAGTTTTACACCGCCTAAAAATAAGTTGGCGGATGCTGACAGTGTACATAGTATAATTACACTTTGAACAAACAACCTGATTCTATTGCCTTTATGAAACCGTTTTTCTGCAAAACCGCCATTGCCCTCAGCCTGACCCTCCCCGCCGCCGCCAACGCTGCCGAGTATGTCTGCAATGTTGAAGGCATCACCGTTTATGCTTCATACCAGATCAATGACGCCTGTCGCATAGTTGAAACAAACAATGTAACAGAAAACAGCGTCGTTGCGATTCCGGGCGACACTCCGGTTTTAAAAACGGTACAAACAACAGAATTTAAAGCATCTGCCGCAGACTACATTAATGCTTCTCAAGCAACGCCCGCGGTACAAACCCCAGTCGTTGTTGCTCGAAATGAATACGGTATTCCGGCACCTATTTCCATTCCGATGGCACAAACTCGACAAGCTATGCTAGCGAATAAAACCATTGCAGACAGCGCAATCGTTTCCAACAATACGCCTGCTTTGGAAACATCAGCCGTTGCAAAACCTGAAAACTATGTTGTCGATGCTGCTGTCCACAACACAACTCCTGTCGTACAAACTCAGACGACTGCCGTTCAAGAGGACAACACTATTGTTCCTCCTGTACTCATCGCGCAAACCCATACCGTTACAGCCGACAAAGCCATTGCAGACAGCGTAATCGTTCCCAACAATACGCCTACTCTGGAAGCGCCGCCCACAATAAAAGCTGAAGACTATGTTGCCGACACTACTGTCCGCAATACAACTCCTGTCGTACAAACTCAGTCTAGTGCAACCCAAACAGAAAACAGTGTTGTTCCTGTAATGCTTGCCGCACAAGCCCAACCTACTGCTTCTACCGAGAAAACAGTTTCAGACGGCCTTGCTATTATTAATGAAACACCAGCTGTTCAACCTGTTGTACCTGCAATCCAAACTCCACAAGAGATTATTCAGAACTCGGCAGTTCAGCCGCAAACTTCAACTACCCAAAATAACCAAGCGGTAACAGCTCAGGATGAAGTGCTCGATAAAACACCTACCAAAGTCGAGACTAAGCATAAAGGCAAAACTTATGCCAAAACCTCCTCTCGACGCAAAGCCAAGGTTAACCGTACTAAAGCCGATAAAACAGCCGTTGTCCGCGCATCTGAGGAACAAGCAGCCAAACCTATTGCCACCGCTTCAACCGAACCAAGCACGCCGGCAACTGCCACTCCGGTAGAGCATGGCAAAACCACTGTCCCAACACCTTTCCCACAAGCATACAAACCGGCAGCCGATATTTTGCTGGATAAAGGAAATAGCGACAGCGATATCAAAATCCTGCCGAATGTACCGATTACCAGCGTGACCAACACAGCCGAAGCTGCCAATCCGCGCATCAATATTACCCTGCGCAACCGTCAGAACAAATCACGCAGTTCTTCATACAGCAAATACAAAGCCCCTGTTATCCGTACTGCACCTGTGGTTACGCCGGCTCCTAAGCCAAGCCCTAAAGAAACCCGCAAACAGATATTGCAGACCGAAGTACGCAACGAACAGGCTGCTATTACCCGCCTTCAAACCCAGTTGAACGCGGCCAAACAAAAAGGCGATCAGATTAAAATCCAACAACTGACCCGTACCATAAACGCCCGTAAAGCGAATATCCGCGCTATTCAAGGCGAGATGTCTCGTTGATTGGTTTTTTATACAAAAAGGCCGTCTGAAAACATTTTCAGACGGCCTTTTTAATGGTACAGACCTTATTTATTCAACAGACAAATACTTTCTCTAAAATCATTTGCTGATCACGCCAAAGTACATTTCTTCACATCCCTACCCTCGTGCGCCATTACTGCTTCTATCCAATCGGCGATATTTTGCCAATAATATTGCGGCTTTTCAGACGACCTATCAGTCTGCATCACTTCATCATTCAACACAACGGGAACACCCTGCTCTGCACCGGCTTCAAGCACAATCCAAATACTGCCTTCATGGGTATCGGCTCGGGCTACTTGATGTTCATATGCCCAGCCAACCGCAGCTTGTCCGCCATTTTGCAAAGACTGCATCGCCAGAGATAATGGATGAAAGCAGGTATCTACATTGTTGTCGGCAGTAACGACCAAAGTTGCACCATGCGTGCCTAACGCTTGCGCGGCATGAAAGACTGGGGAGTTGTGCAGGTTGGCAATAAAGTCAAACGGCATCGCGGCGTGATGGTTCAGCACATTGTCTGCCATTTTTTCAAACACGGATGGCGAAGAAAACGGCGTACCAAGAAAAACGGCGCAATCAGGGCGGATTTCGCTTTGTTCCTTTAGCTGCCCTGCACCAAGCGCGGCAATCAAACTCAAGCGGCTGAGGCGGCGAGTATCTATACCGCTTTGCTGCTTTAAGATTTGTTTGAGGATTTTACCGCCGGTGCCGGCGTCAGTATCAAAACGCACGGCGGCGGTAATACGGATATTAGGATTTACGGTTGCCATTGCCATACCAAAGATGTGTTGCTGCCGCCAAAACCAAACTGATTGGCCAAACAGAAAAAGCCGCCTTTTTGTGAAGCCGCGCACTCGGAAAAACGAATTTTCCACCCCTGATAATCGTTGCTTCCGCCTTGTTTTAGAGCGGATAAAAGCAAGGCTGTTTCAAGGGCTGCCGTTGCGCCAAGCGTGTGTCCGATTTGCGGTTTGAACGCCATCAAGGGCGGCAGTGTACCGAATATATTTTCCAGTGCGGCCAATTCGGCGGCATCGCTGTCAGCCGTGCCGATGCCGTGTGTTTTAACGGCCGCAATGCTTTCAGGAACGATGCCTGCAATATCTAACGCACGTCGCATCACTTGCTCTTGCGCTTGGCCATCGCTTTGAATCAGGTCATTGCCTGTATTGGCAGCGTGTCCTATAAGTTTCAGACGGCCTGAAGATTCAGGAGCAGCGGAAGATAAGGCAAGCGCGGCAACACCTTCGCCTAAAATCAAACCGTTTCCGCCAAAAGGCTGATACTGTTCGGTCAGCAAACCCAAGCTGTGAAAATGCAGCAAAGTCAGTCGGTTGAGGTTTTCAATCCCAAGCACAAAGGCACGCTCCGCCTCGCCGCGCAAGCAGTTATCCGCCTGAATGAGCGCATGGGCGGATGAAGTGCAGGCAGTAGCGAAACTGAAAATCTGCCGATTGCCGCTGCGCCGGCGCAAATCTTCGGCGAGATAAAGCAGATTGTGTTCTTCTTCCGCCCTATTGCCCACAAAATGGCGGTTTTCATATTCGGAGATGGAATAGGAACTAGACCCGATAAACACCGGCGCATCATGCCAACTTTCAGATGGCCAGCCTGCATTTTCGGCAGCTAGGCGCAAATGTTGTTCGGCGATATCCGCCAATTCCTTCCGCCCCAAACTGTCGCTAGCAAATGCACGAAAATAAGCAGCCTGCTGCGGCTGGTTTAAAAACGTATAAGACACCGCATCAGGCCGTCTGAAGTCCGTTTGCGGATTCAAGGCAGAAGTGGCCGCCGTACCGAAAACCCAACTCACGCACCATGCTCCGCACGGATAAACGCCGCCAAATCGCGTACGCACATCATATGTTTGCGCACCATACGGTCGCCCTGCAGGCGCACTTGGAAATACTGTTGCAAAGCAACGCTGATTTGCAGCGCATCAAGCGAATCCAAACCGACCGGACTGTCATCGCCAAACAAAAGCGCATCGTCGGTGAAATCATCCATATCCACATCGTCGGCCTTATCGGCCTCTTGCACGATTAACTTTTTCAATTCCGCTTCCAGCTCGTGCTCGGCCAGTGTAAAGGTGTAAGACATTTTTTAAACTCCCATTTTTATCTCATGAAGCAACAGCTCGTTTTAGCGAAACTCGCTACGCTCGTTTTCAGACGGCCTGAACTTTATGCAAAATCGCCCCAAAGCGTCTGCATGGCGGCAATGGCCGCAAGTGAGGCGGTTTCGGTACGCAACACCCGTTTGCCGAGCGTAACGGATTGAAAACCGGCATCAAATGCCTGCTGCTCTTCCTTCTCCGTCCAGCCGCCTTCAGGGCCGACCATAAACACGACTTTGCCGGATTGCGGCTGAACATCGCTCAGTTTTTGTGCGCGGTTCAAACTCATTAACAGTTTGGTCGTTTCCTGCGGCAACTGTTGCAGAGCCTGTGCATAAGTCGTCAGCGGCAAAACCTTCGGCACAATATTGCGGCCGCTTTGTTCACACGCCGAAACAACAATTTCCTGCCAACGCGCTACCCGCTTTTCAGCACGTTCGCCGCTCAAGCGGACGACACAGCGTTCGCTGATGACCGGGCGAATTTCTGCCACGCCCAATTCCACGCTTTTCTGCAAAGTGAAATCCATGCGCTCGGCGGCGGATACCGCCTGTACCAATGTAATGTTCAGCGGCGATTCGTTGTCCGTTGCCTCTTCACGCAAAATCCGCACGCTGGCTCGGCGTTTTTCCAAAACTTCTGGCAAAGCCGGATATGCCTTGCCATTGCCGTTGAACAACACGATTTCTTCCGTGTTTTTCACGCGCAATACATTCAGATGGCGCACCACATTATCGGGCAATTCGACCACGCTGTCGGGGCTTAAGGCAAAATCAACATAAAATCGGGGCATGGTTTCCTGCTTTATTCATGTATATAATTTAATGTATATAATTTAAATTTAAAATTTCGTGAATGAAGTTGAAACACGGCGACATACTCCTGCCTGCTTTCGATTTCATCCACTATAATTTGAAAACTTCCCGAATTTTAATCCACTGTCGCGCAAAACTGCAAAAAACAAGGATACGCCGTGCTATACCGTTTACAGAAAGTCGTCCGCCACATCGCCCAAACCGAAGTCATGCCGCGTTTTCTGAACACGCCGTCACGACGCAAGGAAGACGGATCGGTTTTGAGTGAAGCAGATTTGGCCGCACAAACCGCTTTTGCCGCCGCCCTTCCCTTATTGGAGGATTGTCCGATGTTGGGCGAGGAAATGAGCTTTCAGGAACAAACCCGTTTGTGGAACGAACATTCAGACGGCCTATGGATTGTCGACCCTATCGACGGCACAAACAACTTCGTCAACGGTTTGCCGCATTTTGCCGTATCCGTCGCGCTGGTTAAAAACGGCCATGCCGAATTGGGCGTGATTTACAATCCGGTCAGCGGCGAATGTTTCTATGCCGAACGCGGCAAAGGCGCATTTCTCAACGGCACGCCGCTGCCGCTGCGTTCGGAAAACAAAAAACTCAACGAATCCATTGCCGGCGTAGAAATCAAATACCTGCGTTCGGGCAAACTCGCCAGCCGCATGAATACCCTTGCCCCATTCGGCACAATCCGCAGTATGGGCAGCAGCACGCTCGATTGGTGCTACCTTGCCAGCGGCCGCTACGATATTTACATCCACGGCGGACAAAAGCTGTGGGACTACGCTGCCGGTGCATTAATTTTTGAAGAAGCCGGCGGCTGCCTGACCACTTTGGAAGGCGACGATTTTTGGAGCGGCGAACATGTATTTAAGCGTTCCGTCATCGCCGCATTGCAACCCGAGCTGTTTCAGCAATGGGTGAAATGGATTCGAGAAAATCAGTAAAAATACCGTTTATCTTCAAAATATCACGATTATCTTGCAACTTATTGAAATTATTTCACTTCTTAACAGCATTTAATACTAAAAACGGTAGAATATCAATCGCTGACACAACACCGCTCTTTCATCCCTTTTGGGCGGTGCAGCAAGTAAGACGTTTTCCCGCAATGTATTGGCCATTCATACTTCTCCCTTAGTATGAATGGTTTTTTTTATCTGCAAAAACAGCTTAGGCCGTCTGAACGTTCAGACGGCCTGTTTACACTACTATTTGAAAAACTGTCCGCAACACGCCTTAAACTTTTTGCCCGAACCGCACAAACAAGGCTGTTTCATCGTCGGTAACGCAACGGTCGGCTCAATAAAGTACCAACGCCCGTCTATTTTCACAAATGCCGACAATTCATGATGGCACTCAGTTTGCCCGTTCTCTTCAAAATACGCCTCAAACTCGACCAAAGCATGCAGCTTGCCAAACGGCACATGACGGATAACCTTCAATCCCGACCACTGCATCTGCCTACTCCATGCCGCCAAATCCTGCTTGTCCAACAAATTCTGCTGCGCAGGGACAGTCGTGTCCACGATATAGTCGATTTCCTGCAAAACATACGCGCTGTAACGCGAACGCATCAACTCTTCCGCCGTCGAGGCCGCCGCCTCACGCGCATGAAACGGTGCGCAACATTCCGTATAAACACGCCCCGACTGACAGGGGCAAAGTGTAGCCGTCATTCCTAATTACCCGAATAAATCCATTTCAAAATTATAACGCAAACCCGACTCAGGCCGTCTGAAAACGAGCGTAGCGCGTTTCGCTAAAACGAGTGTAGAGAGTTTCACTAAAATAAGCAAAGCGGGTTTCGCCAAAACAAACGCAACAATCTGATATAATGCGCCTTTTCGATTTTGACTATCCATGATGACCATTCCCATCCAAAGCATCAGCCGCCTGTTGCCGCAAACCCAATGCCGTGAGTGCGGCTATGAAGGCTGCCTACCCTATGCGCGCGCCCTGTCGGCAGGAGAAACGCCGGTAAACCTGTGCGCGCCGGGTGGGGAAACCGTCATGAAAGACCTGGCCGACCTGTTGGGCAAGCCCTACCTCGCGCCGGCAAAAACACAAATCAAAGCCGTGGCCCTGATTGACGAATCCGCCTGCATCGGCTGTACCGCCTGCATCCGCGCCTGTCCTGTCGATGCCATTATGGGCGCGTCCAAACTGATGCACACCGTCATCAGCGACGAATGCACCGGCTGCGGCTTGTGCGTTACCCCCTGCCCCGTCGACTGCATCGACATGGTTCCCGTATCGCAGCCCTTCCTGCCGTCCGCACGCCGTTTCAGCACCTCTGCCGAACCGCGCTTTGCCGCCGCCGAACACGCACAAAGCCGTTTTGAACGCCATACCGCGCGCAAACAGCGCGACGATGCCGAACGCAAAGCACTGCTGGCGCAACGCGAAGCCGCCGTCAAAGCCAAACAGGCCGCACAGGCACAAGCCCAAACAGCCGCACCAAGCGCCGTATTCAACCCCATGGATTTGATTGCTAAAGCCATGGCCAAAGCGCAATCGCAGCAGGACAAACTCGTCTCCTCCGACAACCGCGAAGACTTCAAAGCGCGCCAAATCGAAGAAGCCAAAGAACGCGCCGAACTGCGCCGCGCCCAACGTGATGCCAAATACGGCAACGAAGCCGAAAAAGCCGCCGCCATCGAATTTCTGCGCCGCTACAAAGCCGAGCAGGAAGCGGCCAAAGAAACCCGCTGATTTCCAAAACAACAAACCCATTCCGACCGCATCAGGCCGTCTGAAAACATTGCACGAAAACCAATAACTTTATGACCATACAAGAATTTCCACACCAGCATACCGCCCATTGCGAAAGCGGTGTGATGTCCACCCTGCTCAAATACCATGGCCACAATTTAGACGAAGCCATGATTTTCGGCATTGCCCACGCGCTGACATTTGTCTGGATGCCGCTGATCAAATTAAACGGCATGCCGCTGGTTTCCTACCGTACCGCGCCGCGCAGCATCATCAAAAACACCTGCAAAGCATTGGGGCTGAAATTATCCGTCCGCAAATTTTCCGACGCACAAAGCGGACAAGCCGCGTTGGATGCCGCACTATCCTCAGGCAAACTGGCCGGTTTGCAAACCTCCGTCTTTTGGCTGCCCTACTTCCCGCCACAAATGCGTTTCCATTTCAACGCACACAATCTCTTGGTGTACGGCAAAGACGGTAACGACTACCTGATCAGCGACCCCGTATTTGAAACCGTGCAACGCTGCGCCGCCGAAGATTTGCAGCGTGCGCGGTTCGCCAAAGGTGTATTGGCGGCAAAAGGCATGATGTATACCTTGGAAGACAACAGGCCGTCTGAAAAAATCATGGCAGACTTGCCCGCCATTATCCACAAAGCCATACGCAAAAACGCCAAACATATGCTCGCGCCGGTCTTTTTCATCGGCGTAAAAGGCATCCGCACGCTGGCCAAAAAAATCGAATCCCTGCCTGCCAAACAAAACGACAAATACCAAAAACTGTTTCTCGGCCATTTGGTGCGGATGCAGGAAGAAATCGGTACCGGCGGCGCAGGTTTCCGCTACATCTACGCCTACTTCCTCGAACAGGCCGCCCATATCTGCAACGAACCTGCGTTTCAGACGGCCTCAGAACAAATGACCGCCATCGGCGACCAATGGCGCCAATTCGCAGCAATGTGCGTGAAACAGTGCAAAAAACCGTCCGAAAACGGCTGCCGCAACATTGCCGAATTTCTGCTCAAAATTGCGGATGATGAAGAAGCGTTATGGCGGGAATTATTGAAATAATCAGGATTTATTCGATCCCGATTAATCTACCGTGAATTATTTTGACATTCAGGCCGTCTGAAAACTAAAAGAAATTAAAAATGCGTTACCTAGCTACTGTCTTATTTTTGTATTCCGCCTTGACCCATGCCGCGCCGCAAAATGGCTTTGCCTTGGTTCATGATGCCGACGGACACACCAATTTGCGCGAAAGCCCCGATTTGAATGCCAAAGTCTTGGCAAAAATTCCCAACGGCACGCCGTTGGAATGTCTGGGTGATGGCGGCGAAGGCAGCCTGAGTTTCTGTACTGCCCAGCTGCAACAACCCGCCGCAGAAGACTACGGTTTCATCCATTACAGCCGTCTGATATTTCCCGCCGCCGATAAAAGCTTCGTCCGTCTTCGCGAACAATCCAGTCGCGACGATACGCTGACTTTGTCCGGTAGCGGACAAACGGTACACATCGTTGCCCGCCGCATCCATCCAAAACTCAGCGACTTCTCGGGCATCAACAAAGACAAATACACCGCGCGGCTCTATCGAGGCAAACCTTTCTATGGTACAGACTACGACATTCCCAAAAGCGTGTTCGCGCTTGAACGTATCACGCTAAACGGTCAAGCGGTTCCCGCTGCCGAACTGCAAGGACTGTTCTCGCCCGATTTTGCTGCCACCGCACGCGGCAGCAATGTATATCAAGGCTGGGAAGCCTATTACCGCGGCAGCGATAAGACGCTTTATCTGTTTGGCAGACAAGGTTCGGACGGCGCTCCCTTCGGCGTCTGCTTTATATTTAAGGACGGCAAATTCCAGCGCCGTTATTTATGGGGTGCTGCGATTTAAATATCGCTTGAAAGGCCGTCTGAAACCATGATTCAAATCCAATCCCTCTCCCACCGTTATCCCAAAGCCGAAACTGCCGCGCTGGACAATGTGTCGTTCGACATTGCCGACGGCGAATGTTTGGGGCTGCTCGGCCACAACGGTGCGGGGAAAACGACGCTGATGTCGCTTTTGGCCGGCTTGCAGGAAGTACGGCAGGGCGAGATTTTGTTTGACGGCAAGCCATTGCGTCTGTTAAGCCGTAGCGAGCGGCAGAAAATCGGTTTGGTGCCGCAGGATTTCGCGTTTTATCCGCAGCTTTCCGTGTGGGACAACCTGCTGTTTTTCGCCTCGCTTTACAAAGTGCGCGACAAGGGTCGTCTGAATGCGCTTCTAGAACAGACCGACCTGACCGCCCACAAAAACAAGGCGGCAAAGCATCTTTCGGGCGGGCTTAAACGTCGTCTGAATTTTGCTATCGGCCTGATTAACACGCCGCAACTGGTGTTCCTTGACGAAATCACGGTAGGCATCGACCCGCAGTCGCGCCGCTTTATCCTCGACAGCGTGGCGGATTTGACACGGCAGGGAGTAACGGTGGTTTATACCTCACACTATCTGTCGGAAATTGAGCAGCTTTGCGACAAAATCGCGCTGCTGCAACACGGCAAGCTGGTGTACCACGGTGGTTTGGACGAGCTTTTAAGTACGCAAACCGGTATTGTGCGTTTTACTGTCGAACCGCCGTTGCCGCCTCAGACGTTGATCGCCTTAGGTGCCAAACAAGTAGACAGCCGCGGCATGATGGAAACGGCGCACGATGCCGCCGCCGTTTACGCCACCCTGCAACAAAGCGGCGCGCAAATCCGCTACTTCCAGCAGGGACACGGTTCGCTGGAAACGTTTTACCTTGATTTCCTGCGCAAAGACGAGCCAGCAACAGATAAGCAAAACCCACAATGACGATTTCCTCCCTCCTCAAAGAACTCAAACTGCTCTGCCGCGACCTGCACGGTTTGGCCGTGTTGTTTGTGATGCCCATCGCCTTCATGCTGATTATGTCGTTGGCGCTGAGCCGCGA
>NZ_JBQCWY010000071.1:0-10353 GCF_051956955.1 Neisseria sp. P0021.S005
AGCTAAAGTCAACCGTGACGACTTGGCCGTTGCTTCCCTGCTGAAAAACCGCGACCCTGAGTTGTACGCTTCTCTGAAAAAAGAAGCCAAAGCCGACAACAAAGGCAAATAATCAAGCCATTCAAAAGGCCGTCTGAAATTCGTTTTCAGACGGCCTTTTTACTTTCTGCACACTAAGGGCATGTCGCATACATGCCCTTTTTCATTTACGGCTGATACTGTTTGAAATAATCCAACACCGTTTGCGGCAGCCATTGCAGATTCAGACGGCCCCAATCGCGACTGACAAAGCCGACATGCCCGCCGTATGCCGGTTGCAGCAGCGTAACGGCCGAGGACACGTCCCGCCCGGTCGGCAGGGCTTCCGGCGGCAGGAAGGGGTCGTTGACGGCATTGAGCAGCAGCAACGGTGTATCCACGCCTTTCAGAAATGGCTTGCAGGAATTGCGGCGGTAGTAATCGTGGCGGTCGGCAAAACCGTGAAGCGGCGCGGTAAAGCGGTCGTCAAAATCGCCAAGCGTTTTGCAGTTTTGCCGGCTCAAGGCCGTCTGAAACTGAGGAATCGCTCGGGCTTTCGGCAGCAGCGAATTCAAAAAATAACGCGTGTAAATCAGTCGCGTCATGCCCTGATCAAAACGCGTACCGGCCGCCACGGCATCGACCGGCGCGGAAACGACGGCAGAAGCACGCGGAACGGCATTGCTGCCCTGCTCGCCCAGATATTTGGCCAAGGCATTGCCCCCCAAAGAAACGCCGACGGCGTAAATGGTTGAATAGCGCCGGGCCAGCGTGTTGAGCATAAAGGCGATTTCAGTCGTATCGCCGAGGTGGTAGAACACGGGCGCGGTGTTTGCGATGCCGCCGCAACTGCGGAAATGGGCAACCACGCCGTTCCAACCGCGCTGCTGCACGGCTTTCATCAACTCGACCGCGTAATGGCTCTCGCTGCTGCCTTCCAGTCCGTGAAACAAAACCACCAACGGCGCATCGGGATTGGCACTATCGACAAAATCGTAGGCAACTTGGGTTTTGCCGGTACTGTCGGGCAAAAGCTCGCGGCGGTAGTCGGGCGCCTTGCCTTGCAGCAACTTGGCAAACAGGGTGTCGGCGTGGCCGTTTCTGAGCCAATAAGGTGTGTTGGGCAAACGTATATTCATAGTTTATTTCTTCTGTTTTTCAGACGGCCTGAAGATAAGCATATACACCAGCAAGGCAGTCAGCGTGCCGTTTGTCCAACCTGCCCAAACATCGGTGGGATAATGCACGCCCAAATAAATGCGTGAAAACCCGGTCAACAGGGCAAAGGCAATACCGGCCACCCAAGCGGCGCGGCGGTAGCGCGTGCGGCGGCAAAGCAATATCAGCATGACGGCAATGGCGGCGGAAAACGTACTGTGGCCGCTGGGGAAGGAAAAATTGCTCTCTTCAATTAGGCGCGGCCAAAGCAGTGGGCGTTCGCGGGCAAACCAAACCTTCACAATCAGCATGTTCACAGTCGGCACCAATGCCGCCAACACGCAAAACAGTGCTTCGCGCTTCTTATCGGCGAAATACAGGGCGGCGGCAACCGCGCCGATTAGCGGCACGGCAATCGCGGTTTTGCCCAGATAGTGCAACACGGTGGCAATCGGGTCAAACCATGTGCCCGCGTGGGCATGGACGGCGTGCATCAGCGGCGGCTCGAAAGCGAAGCCGCCATATTGCGCCAGCCAAATGCCGATAACGAGGGTCGGCGGTAAAAACAGCAAAGAAGCGAAAGCCAGTGCGCGTTTGGCTTGGGCTGGAGACAAGTGCATTATTCCACCGTTTCTTTCAAAGTCGCGCCAATCGCCTGCAAACCCTGCAACGCATCTGCCCACGCCGCATCCAGCAAGCGGCATGCCTCGCCTTCCGCTTTGATGCCGAACTCGATATGCGGCGGAATATAACGGCCGTCTGAAGCGGTACGGCCCACGGTGGGCAGGCTGTACGAACGGATACCGGCGTAGGTACGCTCAAGATGTTCCATAATCGGCGTAATGCGCGATTCGGGTTGGTCGAACACATACACGCTGCGGCTGCCGCGTTCGGTTTGGTTGAAGCGGTCGGCGTAATAAGTTTCCAATACCCATTCGGCCATCGGGTGCGCCATCACGGGGAAGCCGGGGAAGAAATAATGCTCGCGGATGGAAAATCCGGCGATGTTGTTAAACGGATTGGGTACCAATTCCGCGCCTTCGGGAAAATCCGCCATTTTCAGACGCTGGGCGTGTTCCGGCGAATCGAGCGGCTCGCCGCGTTTCAGGGTTACGCCTTCGATAAACTTGGCGGCTTCAGGATGGCGGATAACGGGCAAATCCAAAGCAGCCGCTGCGGCTTGGCGCGTATGGTCGTCAGGTGTAGAGCCGATGCCGCCGGTAACGAAAGTCGGCAGGCCGTCTGAAAAGCTGCGGCGCAGCTGTTTGACCAGCAATTCGGGTTCGTCGGGCAGATATTGCACCTGATTGAGTTTCAGCCCGTGCGATTCCAATAAAGATTTGAAAAAGGCGAAATGCTTGTCTTGGCGGCTGCCGTGCAGGATTTCATCGCCGATGATAATGAGGTTAAAAGCGTTCATGATGAGGTTTCTTTAATACGGCCTTCCGAACATTCAGACGGCCTATTGCTGACAATGTATTCCATTTATAAGATAATGGTTTCAACTTTTCAAGTCTGGAGAAATTCCCATGAGCCAAAACCATACCATTTTACAAAATCTCCCCGTCGGTCAAAAAGTCGGCATCGCCTTCTCCGGCGGCCTTGATACCTCTGCCGCGCTGTTGTGGATGAAACTCAAAGGCGCGCTGCCTTACGCCTACACCGCAAACCTCGGTCAGCCCGACGAAGACGATTACAACGCCATTCCTAAAAAAGCGATGGAATACGGCGCAGAAAACGCCCGCTTAATCGACTGCCGCGCGCAGTTGGCACACGAAGGCATCGCCGCCATCCAATGCGGCGCGTTCCACGTTTCCACCGGCGGCATCGCCTACTTCAACACCACACCTCTGGGCCGCGCCGTGACCGGCACCATGCTCGTTTCCGCCATGAAAGAAGACGACGTGAATATCTGGGGCGACGGCAGCACCTACAAAGGCAACGACATCGAGCGTTTCTACCGCTACGGCCTCTTGACCAATCCCGCGTTGAAAATCTACAAACCTTGGCTCGATCAACAATTTATCGACGAACTCGGCGGCCGTCACGAAATGAGCGAATTTCTGATTGCCAACGGCTTCAACTACAAAATGTCGGTTGAAAAAGCCTATTCCACCGACTCCAATATGCTCGGCGCAACGCATGAAGCCAAAGATTTGGAATTCCTCAACAGCGGCATCAAGATCGTTAAGCCCATCATGGGCGTTGCCTTCTGGGACGAAAGCGTCGAAGTCAAACCCGAAGAAGTCAGCGTGCGCTTTGAAGAAGGCGTGCCGGTTGCATTAAACGGCAAAGAATACGCCGACCCCGTCGAACTCTTCCTCGAAGCCAACCGCATCGGCGGACGCCACGGTTTGGGCATGAGCGACCAAATCGAAAACCGCATCATCGAAGCCAAATCGCGCGGCATCTACGAAGCCCCGGGCATGGCATTATTCCACATCGCCTACGAGCGTTTGGTGACCGGTATCCACAACGAAGACACCATCGAACAATACCGCATCAACGGCCTGCGTCTCGGCCGACTGCTCTACCAAGGCCGCTGGTTTGACAGCCAAGCCCTCATGTTGCGCGAAACCGCACAACGCTGGGTTGCCAAAGCCATTACCGGCGAAGTTACCCTCGAACTGCGCCGCGGCAACGACTATTCGATTCTGAACACCGAATCGCCCAACCTGACCTACCAACCCGAACGCCTGAGCATGGAAAAAGTTGAAGACGCCGCATTCACCCCGCTCGACCGCATCGGCCAACTGACCATGCGCAACCTCGACATCACCGACACCCGCGCCAAACTGGGTATTTACTCGCAAAGCGGTTTGTTGTCCTTGGGCGAAGGTTCCGTATTGCCGCAGTTGAACAATAAAGAGTAGAATCATAGGGGGTCTTAAGGCCCCCTTATTTTAAAGGAATAAAATGAAAGAATATAAAGCCGTCATTTATCAAGAGAACCTGCTTTCCAGCTTGATTTTCGGCAGCGCCAAAATCAATCCGGTCAAATTCAGCGATTTCCTCAACAGCCACGCTTCGCAAGGCTGGAAGGTCGTTACCATGGAAAAAGACCAGCGCCGCATGCTGCTGTTTTTCGTGCGTGAAGCCTACGTCGTCATTTTGGAAAAAGAACGTGTTTAAGCTCGGCGTCTATGCCTGTCTCGGATTGTTCGTCGGCTGGGTGTTGCTCTTGATTTTGCAACTGTGGTTTGCCTTTATCGACGCCGATTTGTTTTTCAAAATCTCCCTGACCATGGCCGGTCTTTTCATTATCATTCTGGCCAGCTTACTGGTCATCGGCCAGTATTTTGCCGAAAAGAAAATGAAAGACGACGGATTTATCAACTGATACCGCTTTAAAAACACCCTATTTTGAAAACTTAACGCAACATCCTTGTTTAATAGACAAGGCCGTCTGAAATTTAAGTTTCAGACGGCCTTATTACCCTTCCCAAATTTATCAAATACCATGAAATTCTTTTCTCACTTTTATCTTGAAAATCATATGTATTTCAACGACTACTTGAAATACATCCTGATTTTCGCCGCCCTCGTCATCCTCCTGCTCGCCGTATCGCAATACCTGCGCCACCGCATGGACACCAAATACCGCGACCTGAGCATTATTGCGCTGCTGTTGCTCATCCTCATCTGCGGCACGCAATATCTTTCGTACAGCGAGCGTCAAAACTTTGCCGCCGACACTTCGCGCATGGTGGGTTTTCTCAATGCTTTGATTGAAAACCAAAAAGTTGAAAAACAAGACATCATCGTCAACAGCACGCGCCTGTTCAACGGCATGATTATCGGCATTAAAAACCAATACTACGAAGTCCATTTCAATCAAGACTTCTCCGCCTACACGCTGACGCCCATCAATTTGGTCAACAACAATATCGAACTCATCGATAAAGAATAACAGGATACACACACATGGAAGCATACTCCCTGCTCGCCCTCAAACTGCTGATGGGTTTTTTAGGTTTGATTTTGCAAATCAACCTCTTAGGCAAAGGCAACCTCGCGCCGACCTCCGCCATGGACCAAGTGCAAAACTATGTACTCGGCGGCATCATCGGTGGCGTGATTTACAGCGACAGCGTCGGCCTGTTGCAATTTTTCCTCGTGCTGATTTTGTGGACGCTGTTGGTCTTGAGCCTGAAATTCATCAAAAACCACAACCGCTGGGTCAAATCCATCATTGACGGCAAATCCGTCTGGGTTATCGTCAACGGCGAAATCCAAACCGATGAATGCATGAAAAACGGCATCAGCGCGCACGACCTCATGTTCAAACTCCGCGCCGCCGGCATCTACGAAATCTCTGCCGTCAAACGTGCCGTGATGGAACAAAACGGCCAGCTCGCCGTCATTAAGTACGGCGACGAAAGCCTGCGCTATCCACTGATTACAGACGGCCAAGTTGACCCCGACATCCTCGAAATCATTAAGCGTGATGAAGAATGGCTGCAACAGGAACTCGACCGCCTCCACCTTGAAGCCTCGCAAGTCTATATCGGCGAATACATAGACGGAAAATTGGTGGCACACCGTTATCCTTCTTGATTTGAAAATAGCAGGCCGTCTGAAACCTTGATTTCAGACGGCCTTTTTGTATTCAGCCCAAACACTGATTTTTTAATCGCGATATTCAAACCTTGCACCCAAAAATTGAGCCAGTGCGGAGACGTGGGAATGTCGAGGGTCTTTGACGGCGGTCAGCAATAAAATATTGCCGTGCTGTTTTTCCAAATCCAGCAGCCGCTTGATGGCGGCTTGTGCAGTTTCATTGTGCAACTCTTCGTGATAACGGCTGACAAAACCGTCAAAATTTTGAGCCGGATTTTCGTGATACCAGCGGCGCAGGTTTGCACTGGGCGTAATGTCTTTCAGCCAAAGCGCAGTGGCAAAAACCTCTTTGCGGACGCCGCGCGGATAGAGGCGGTCGATAAAGACGGCGGTTTGTTTAGAATCGGGTTGATAGGCGTAAATGCGTTGTACGGTAAACATTATGTCTGCCTTCAAATCGATTCAGGCCGTCTGAAAATTCAGACGGCCTGATGTTTTTTAGGATTTAAAACAGTTTTTTGACTTCGGCTTCGATATCGTCGGCACGCATAAAGGTTTCGCCGATCAGGAAAGTATGCACGCCGTGGCCGCGCATGAAATCGACGTCTTCTTTGTTGCGGATGCCGCTTTCGGTTACAACGGTTTTGCCGCTCAACTCAGGCAAGAGGTCGAGGGTTTGTTGCAGGGTCACTTCAAACGTACGCAGGTTGCGGTTGTTGACGCCCCACAGCGCTGTGGTCATGTTGCGGCATTTTTCCAGCTCGGACGCATCGTGCAATTCCAACAATACGGTCATGCCCAATTCGTGGGCGACGGCTTCAAAACGCTCAAGTTGCTCGGCTTCCAATGCGGCGGCAATCAGAAGAACCGCATCCGCACCCCACGCGCGCGCCTGATAAATTTGGTATTCGTCGATGATAAAGTCTTTACGCAAGACCGGCAGCGCCACGGCCGCACGCGCCTGTTTCAAATACTCCGGCGAGCCTTGGAAATAAGGTTCGTCCGTCAACACGGACAAACAGGCCGCACCCGCTTTTTCATAGGCAACGGCGATTTCGGCAGGATGAAAATCAGGGCGGATCAGGCCTTTGCTCGGGCTGGCTTTTTTGACTTCGGCAATAATGGCGGGCAGGTTTTGTGCGTGTTTTGCACGGATCGAGCCGATAAAGCTGCGAACCGGCGCAGCAGCCTGCGCTTGGGCTTTGATGTCTTCCAAGGAAACGGCGGCTTTTTGGGCGGCCACTTCTTCTGCTTTGGTGGCAAGGATTTTGTTGAGAATATCGGTCATGGCGTTTTTCTACTGAGCTGATTTTCGGGTTTAAATCGTGCAACATGCCGTTGCCGATTAGGTTTCAGACGGCCTGAATGCCGTTATTTTAATGGTTTGAAAAAAGGCGGGCAAGAATGCCCGCCTTTGTGCTTGCTTCAATTTAGTGATGAATGCCCAAAACGGTCGCGTTGTGGCTGATGATTTCGTCCGCCAAAGACGGATTGTCGTTCAGCTTGATGCCGTAACCGGGCACCAATTCTTTCAGACGGCCTGACCATGATTCGGCATGATCGGGGAAGCATTGGTGAACAAGTCTGATCATCAGCGGAACTGCTGTCGATGCACCGGGAGACGCGCCCAGCAATGCGGCCAGCGAGCCGTCGGCATGGGCGACGATTTCGGTACCGAATTGGAGTACGCCGCCTTTTTTCGGGTCTTTTTTGATGATCTGCACACGCTGACCGGCGGTAATCAGTTCCCAATCGTCAGGATTGGCTTCGGGATAGTAGTCGAGCAGCGAGGCGAAGCGTTCTTCTTTGGTTTTGCGCAATTCGCCCAAGAGGTATTTGGTCAGCGGCATATTGTCCCAACCGGCGCGGAGCATGGGGTAGAGGTTGTCCATGTGGATGGACATCGGCAAATCCATGAGCGAGCCTTGTTTGAGGAAGTTGGGGCGGAAGCCTGCATACGGGCCGAACATCAAATGGCGTTGGCCGTCCACGTTGCGGGTATCCAAGTGCGGAACGGACATTGGGGGCGCGCCGACGGAGGCTTGGCCGTACACTTTGGCGTTGTGTTGCGCGGCCGTTTCGGGATTGCTGTTGCGGAAGAAGAGGCCGGAAACCGGAAAGCCGCCGTAGCCTTTGCCTTCGGGGATACCGGATTTTTGCAGCAGGGTCAGTGCGCCGCCGCCTGCGCCGAGGAAGACGAAACGGGTGCGGAGTGTCAACGGGTCGTCATCGTCTTTGGTGCTGCTGGTTTTCAGCACCCATGCGCCGTCCGATTCGCGGTTGAGGTCGTCGACATGGCGGTTGAATTTGATTTTTACGCCTTTGTCGCTCAAGTATTTGACCATCTGGCGGGTCAGGCTGCCGAAATCGACGTCCGTGCCTTCGGCGGAGTAGTTGGCGGCGATGGATTGGTTTTCATCACGGCCGTTGATAACCAGCGGCGCCCATTCGGCAATTTTGGCGCGGTCGGTAGAAAACTCCATTTTTTCAAAGAGTTTTTGGTTTTTGAACACGTCGAAACGTTTTTGCAGATAACTGCAATGGTCGGCGTTCATCACCAGCGACATATGGGGGACGGAATTGATGAAAGTGCGGTCGGTCAGTTTGCCTTCTTCGACCAAAGTCGCCCAAAATTGGCGGCTGATATGGAATTGTTCGGCAATATTGAGGGCGCGGGTCGGATCAATCGTGCCATCGGCAGTCAGGGGCGCATAGTTCAATTCACACAGCGCAGAGTGTCCCGTACCGGCATTGTTCCATGCATTTGATGATTCCAACGCTACATCTTCCAAGCGTTCGATCAGGGTGATTTCCCAAGATGGTTCGAGTTCTTTGAGCAATACGCCCAAAGTAGCGCTCATAATGCCGCCGCCTACTAATACGACATCGGTTGCTTCAGCCATGGTTTTACTCCTACTAAAGTCAGGCATGGTTTGCCTTGTGGTTATCTATCATTATAAACAACTGATTTCATAGGAATTATTTTGTATTTTTGTTGTGTGTGAAACTTTTGTTGCCTGCTGAGTTTCCGAGCGTAAATGGCGGAAGGCAGTTTCGGTTTGGGTTCCAGATTTCAGGTCTTTATAATATGTTATTGAGAATTTAGTAGATTTTACGGAGAAATGCAAAGATTTTCTGTTCGGTTCATATAAAAATAAGAGATTAGGTCGTCTGAAAACGTTTTCTTAACCTTTATCCGCCAACGTTTGCCAAGAAAAAAGAATTTTTCATTTCTTTTTTAATTGACCGTTTTTGTCAGCAATTTCAGCGCTAACAAACGTGAATCAACCGCCAATCTGCTATCATTTCGACTTATCCCACAACAAGGCAAGCCGCCATGTATCTGACACAAGAAAAACCCTACCGCCCCCTATTGGTCGCACTGATGTTCCTCACCCTGCCGCTGGCGATGATATTGCACAATATCGTGCAAATCGCCTTTTCAGACAGCCAAGGACTGCTGGTCACAGTCAAAAACGGCACATGGGCATGGCAAAGCGGCTGGCAGGATTCCGTCGCATGGTTTGTCTGCGGCATGTTTGCCTTCCTCAACTTGCCGATTGCCGGCGGACTGACCAAGCTGGCGTATAAAAAAATGATGCGCCGGCATTCGCGTTACGCCATCTTCCTTGCCGGTGTCGCAGCGTGTGCCTCAGCGGTGGCAGGCTTGATTTTTGAAGCCATCTTAGGCAATGCCGCATTGGCAGGCATGCGTGGGCAAGGCGTGTTCTACTACACCCTCTCCGTATGGATCATCGCCATGCTGACCCTGCCCAAACAGCTCACGCGCGCGCCGGAGCAGCCCATCGTCTTTCACAAGATGAAACGTTGATTCAACAGGCGCAAACATTTTCAGACGGTATGCTTTCCGTTACCATTACATCCAACGCGTTTTAACCAATAAGGAATAACAAATGAATCAGGCGCAACAGCTCCGCGACGGCATACAGGCACTGGGTTTGGACATCGACGAAGCCAAACAAGCCAAACTGCTAGACTATGCCGCCCTGCTGCAAAAGTGGAACAAAACCTACAACCTGACCGCCCTGCGCGATCCCGCCCAAACCGTCAGTCATCACCTGCTCGACAGCCTGACCCTCCTGCCCTATATCGAACACGCGCAAACCATGCTTGACGTCGGCTCCGGCGGCGGACAGCCCGGCATACCCACTGCCATCTGCCGCCCCGACCTCGACATTACCCTCCTCGATGCCAACACCAAAAAAACCGCCTTTCTGCAACAAGCCGTCATCGAACTCGGCCTTAAAAACGTCCGCGTCATCAGCGGCCGCGTAGAAGCCGCCGCCGACTGCCGCGCCGACGTCATCACCAGCCGCGCCTTTGCCGAACTCGCCGACTTCGTCAACTGGACCGAACACCTCCTCAAAGACGGCGGCTACTGGGCAGCCATGAAAGGCGTATATCCGCAAGAAGAAATCGACAAACTCCCCGAAAGCGTCGCCGTCGAAAAAGTCGAAGCATTGCACGTCCCCCAACTCAATGCCGAACGCCATATCGTCATCATCCGCAAAAAGGCCGTCTGAAAACAACCCAAGCATACCGAATAACGGTACAATCCAGCCATCCACACTTAACACGACAGCAAAGCACATGAGC
>NZ_JBQCWY010000072.1:0-10325 GCF_051956955.1 Neisseria sp. P0021.S005
CGTTTCCATGCTCAAAGACATGGACGCGATTTTGGTGCCGGGCGGCTTCGGTTCACGCGGCGTGGAAGGCAAAATTGCCGCCGTACGCTATGCGCGTGAAAACAACGTACCATACTTGGGCATCTGCTTGGGCATGCAAATTGCCCTGATCGAATACGCCCGCGATGTTGCAGGCTTGAAAGGTGCGAACTCTACCGAGTTTGACTTGAAATGCGCTGCGCCTGTCGTTGCCCTGATTGACGAATGGCAAACTGCAGACGGTAGCGTAGAAACCCGTGACGAATCTGCCGATTTGGGCGGTACCATGCGTTTGGGTGCGCAAGAAGTTGACCTCAAACCGGGCAGCCTTGCCGCAAAAATCTACGGTAGCGAACATATCCGCGAACGTCATCGCCACCGCTACGAGGTCAACAACAACTATGTGCCTCAGTTGGAAAAAGCTGGTTTGGTCATCGGCGGCGTATCCGCAGGCCGTGAGCGTTTGGTTGAAACCATCGAATTGCCAAATCATCCTTGGTTCTTCGCGTGTCAGTTCCATCCGGAATTTACTTCCAATCCGCGCAAAGGCCATCCTTTATTCAGCGCGTTTGTGAAAGCCGCGTTGGGTAACAAAAAAGCCTGATTGATGTGATTGAAAAAGCACCCGTTATCCGGGTGCTTTTTTCTTTTCAGACGGCCTTAGAAGTTATTTGTCTTCATTGACTTCGCGGTCGTTCAAAGGTTGTACGGGACGGTTGTTTTCGCCACCGATAATGTCGCGCATGGCTTTAAACTGCGCCGCATCTGCCTGAACCGGAGTTTTTAAGACAACCCAAGTCACGTTTTCGCTGCAAGGCGGCGTTGTCAGCGAGCCTTTCAGCTGAAATGACTTGCTATCTTTAGGCAGCAGGGCTTGGATATTCAAGTTTTTCAAATCTACGGATTCGCCTGCTTTCAGTTTTTTGGCAATGAGTGCGGACAAGGCAGGGTTGTTTTTGCCCGGTTTAAATACAGAGCCGATGACCGCCAAAGTACCGTCTTCGGCTTGATGGACGAAATGCGCTTCCATCGGGAAATGTTTGCCTTTGAAAGTATGTTCGCTCGGCGTATGGAAGTGGAATTGTTTTAAGGTATAGGTTTTACCGTTAATCACGATGGTTTGTGCCTTGCCTTGCGGCGTGGCTTGAAGGGTATGGCCGTTATTTTCTACTTTGTAGTCGGCGACGTTGTAACGGTATGCCAGTTGTTTGCCTTTTACTGCTTTTGTTGCGGAGAAGTCCACAGGAGATTGCTGTTTGCCTGTTTTGCAGACAGCAAAGTCTTCACTTAAATCGCCCCAGTGTGCAGCATCGTTTTCACCTGTGTAAGACCAATGTGCATGATGGGTTTCGGCGGATACCGTTGCAGTAGAGACAGCCATTAGCAAAGATAAAAAGAGATGTTTGTTCAACATAAGGGCTCCTGTTTATTTATATTAGGTAAAAGAAAAAATTTATACCAAATAAATTATTGATATAAAAAAACTTCTTCATAAGAAGAAAGTTAATGATAGTGGCAATTTGGGAATGTTGGGTTGATATATGGCAAACATTTATCAAGCAATCATTTTTGATTAAATGATTGCAATAAGAGGGATGATTGTCCTTGCAGTGACTTTGAATGGGAGAGGCCGTCTGAAATTTCTTTCAGACGGCCTGTTTTATTTGAAAATGTTGTAAAAAGTCTAAACTCTAATAAATAAAAGTGCTTATCAAGATGAAAGTAGTTGTTTGTAGCGTTGGAAAACATTAATATTGCTAAACGTGTTTTCACGAGATTTTAACTTTGTTTTGGAGAGAATAATGAAAAAATCGATTATCGCTTTGGTTATTGCCGGTTTGCCGCTGGCTGCATCTGCAGAAGTGATTCTGTATGGTCAAATCAAAAGTAGCGTGACCGTCGGTCAAGTAAAAATCAAAGGTGATGCAGGTTCTGAAACCAGCTCTACCGCAACCAGCATCAATGACAATACCTCCCGCATCGGTTTCAAAGGCAGCGAGAACTTGGGCGGCGATTTGAAAGCCATTTGGCAGGTAGAACAAAAAACGGCCATTACCGGCGGTTCCCAAGGTTTTGCCACTCGGGACTCCTTCATCGGCCTGCAAGGTAACTTCGGTAAGATTCGCGCCGGTAAACTCAGCAATATGCTGAATGAAATGGACACCATCGATCCATGGATGTACAAAACCAATGCCGCAGGCTTGGGCATCTTTACCCGTACCGGCAACCGCAACGCCGCTGTACGCTACGACAGCCCGGATTTCGGCGGATTCAAATTCAACGTGTCTTACGCACCGCGCGACAACCGCAATCCTTCAGATAAATACACGCATACCCAAGCGGCCAAAGACCAATACACCGGCGGCGTGAGTTTCTCTAAAAACGGCTTTACCGCCAATGCGGCTTACGGCCACTACAACGGCGCGTACACCGACAAATCAAGCAAAGCCAAAGCGGCGCAAATCGCCAAAGTCGAAACTTATTACGATAAAGACAATCTCTTTGTCGGCGGCGGCGTACAATATGCCAAAGGCCATGAGACAGCCAACAAATATTTAGGCTATTTCACCGATGATTTTAATCAGTACAAGGGTAGTGACATCACTACCGACACAGGCAAAGAGGAAGCCGTGAAAGTAGTTGATGCAGCGGTAACTGTCGGCTACAAATTCGGCAACGTGACCCCACGCATTACTTACGCACACGGCTGGCCTGCCAAGGGCGTGAACAGTGGCGAGAAATTGGTGGATAAATTCGACCAAGTCGTTATCGGCGGCCAATACACCTTCAGCAAACGCACCGGCATCAATGCTCAACTGGCGTATCTGAAAGTCGGCAACAAAACCCGTCTGACTGCGGCCAACAAAGGCGGCGTTGAACAAAAAGCCGCTTCTGTGGGCCTGTATCACAAATTCTAAACCGTCTTGAAAGACAAGGCCGTCTGAAAAATTTCAGACGGCCTTTTTGTTGATTAAAGCGGTTTATTTGTCGTGCTTGGTCAGTGTTGTGCCGTGACGGCCGCCGCGTTCTTTCAAACGTTGTACCAAGCCTTCGACCGTTGTCGGCATACCGTCGATACAGAATGCCTGATACAGGGCGGTGTGCAGGGCATCATTGCGGCTGAACGCATTGCCGATCAGCTTCCAATCGCCTTTACGCGGCTCGATCCAGCGGTGGTTTACTGTGTCGCCGTATGCGAATACTTTGTAAGAAGAACGCTTGTCGTTACTGTAAGTAAAGGACGTACGGGCGCAATAGAGGCCTTCGACGGAGAGGTTGTCGTAGCCTTTGTCGGAGCGTACGTTCAAGACATAGCGGATGCTGTTGTCCGGCGCAGGCATGATTTGCAGGCTGCTGAGCAGGATTTTGGGCTGCTTGCCGTAGGTTTCGTTGACATAGAGGTCGAACCAATCGCCCGATTGGGTATCGGGCAAGGGCGGCAACTCGGCTTTATGTTCTTTAAATTCGCGTGCGGCAACTTCTTCAGGGCTTTCCTGATAACGCGTGTTGGTCAGCGTATCCTTTTGGCTGAAACCCAAAGCAAATGCTTGAGTCGCGGCAAGGCTGAGAGCGAGAAGGGCAAAACGGCGCATAGACAGCTCCAAAGTGAAAAACGGCTTTATTTTATGGGCTTGCAGGGTGGGGTGCAAGTAAGTGCGGTATAATTGACGTTAATTCTGATTAATATGACGAGTTTTCATCATGAATACACAAACTCTGGATGTCATCGGTTTGAAATGCCCGCTGCCGATTTTGCGTGCTAAAAAAGCTTTGGCGCAAATGCAGGAGGGCGAAGTGCTGACCGTATTGGCTACCGATGGCGGCGCGCCCGGCGATTTTGAAGCGTTTTGCCGTCAGACCGGACATGTCTTGTTGGAATCGAGCGAAGCCGACGGCGTGTTCAAGCTGGTGTTGAAACACAAATAAGGCCGTCTGAAATGTCTAAAGCCGTCGCGTTGTGTGCCGCCGTATTGGCCGTCTGCCTGAGTGCATGCGGCAAGGAAGGCGTTTCGCCGCAGAACGCTGCCGATTATGCCCAAAATGTAACCGACTTGTTCCGCCAAAGCTGCGTGGCCTCAGACGGCGATGCCGCCCTTGTCGGCGAGTTTGCCAATGCCAACAAACTGGTTTTATTGTCGAAAAAAGATATTGCCGATTTGCCTGCCGGAATGATGGATTTGGAGGCATTAAGCATTTGGAAGAAAACGGAAAACGGCGTAGATTATTATTTGAGCCTGACTGAAGACAGTTGCAGCGTGCGCACGGCTAAAGCCGACGACCATCTGATTTTCAAACAATTTTTAGCTTTGGCAGAAAATCCGCCGCAAGGTTTGAACGCTGAGTTGCGTGCCGATAATTTGGCGGAAGCCCCGTTGCCTATGCGTCAGATTTCCTACGCATGGCGCGCGTCCGGCAGTCCGAAAGAAACCTTGCTGACCGTCAAAACAACGTCGTCCGAGCATTTTCCGGTACAGGCTGTTTTTTATTTGACCCATCATTCTTACGACAATAAGGCCGCCGTTTTGCCTTAGGCCGGTTGACGATTGAAACATCAAATCGATAGAAACCGTTACCGCCGAATAAAGGCCGTCTGAAACATTATCAAACCAAACCACTCGAAAGTAAGCTATGCAAACCCTGACCATCATCCGCCCCGACGATATGCACTTACACCTGCGCGACGGTGACGCGCTCAAAGCCGTTGCCCCCTACACCGCCCGACAAATGGGTCGCGCGGTTATCATGCCCAACCTGAAGCCGCCCGTTGTCAGCATTGCCGATGCCCAAGCATACAAAGAGCGCATTATGGCCGCCCTGCCAGAAGGCAGTGCCTTTCAGCCGTTGATGACGCTTTATTTGACCGACAACGCTACTCCCGAACTCGTGCGTGAAGCCAAGGCTGCCGGTATCGTGGCTTTCAAACTCTATCCAGCAGGCGCGACCACCAATTCCGATTCCGGCGTGACCGACTTGTTTAAGCTAATTCCCGTGTTGGAAGAAATGGCGAAACAGGGTATTTTGTTCTTGGTTCACGGCGAAGTAACCGACCCCGAAATCGATATTTTCGACCGCGAGGCCGCCTTTATCGAGCGCGTGATGAAGCCGGTTCTGGCGCAAGTGCCCAACCTCAAGGTCGTGTTTGAACACATCACCACTGCCGAAGCAGCCCGACTGGTATTGGAAGCTGGCGATAATGTGGCCGCGTCCGTGACGCCGCAACACTTGCTGCTCAACCGCAACGACCTTTTGGTCGGCGGCGTGCGCCCTCATCATTTCTGCCTGCCGGTTCTCAAACGCGAAACCCACCGTCAGGCTTTGGTTGCCGCCGTTACCGGTGATAAGGCGCACAAATTCTTCCTCGGCACGGATTCTGCACCACATGCCAAAACTGCCAAAGAAAATGCTTGCGGTTGTGCCGGTATGTTCAGCGCGATGACTGCCATTGAGCTTTATGCTGAAGTGTTTGAGAAAGCAGGCGCGTTGGACAAACTGGAAGCCTTTGCTTCTAGAAACGGTTCGCACTTCTACGGTCTGCCTGAAAATACCGATACCATCACATTGGTCAAACAAACACAAACCGTACCTATCAGCGTACCTTACGGCGATGGCGAGCTTGTACCGATGAGGGCCGGCGGTGAGATTGAATGGACGGTGCAATATTAAATTTGCTGTCAATAAGGCATAAAAAGAAACAACCTGCTTGAAAGGGCAGGTTGTTTTTTTATTGTCGTTCAGACGGCCTGTCGTGGGGAGGGGAGACAGACAAGGCCGTCTGAAAACCAAATTATATTGCGTGTTTATTCGGTCAACATGGGTTTCAGTGCTTCCCAAGCCTGCGGCAGTTGGGTAAAGCCGTCCGAAGCCATCAAATGGCCGCCTTCGGGAATATGGGTAACAGGACTTTTGAGTTTGGCCGCCATGTCCAAAGTCAGTTCGGGCGGAACATGGGTGTCGTTGTCGGAAACCAGACAGTGTTTGGGCATGTCGATTTTGCGCAGGATGTCGAAATCGGGCGACGCTGCTTTAATGTAGGCATCAAGCGCAGGCAGGGGTGGCAGCGTATCGGCAAAACCGGCGGCAAGCAACAGACCGCCGATTTTTTGGGGCTGTTGGCGGCTGAGAAAGTGAAGGAGGGTAATGCAGCCGAGACTGTGGCCGACTAGGAAGGTATGGGCATCGGGCTTGCCGATGTGCTGGTCAAGGGTAAACTGCCACGCGGTCGTGCTTGGTTTGTCGGGATTGGGCATGGCGAGGGAGATTGCTTGTGCGCCGGTGCTTTTGATTTGGGCGCAAAGCCAGTCAAACCAGTTGCCGTGCGGATTGCCTTCAAAGCCATGTACGATATAAACGCGTCGATTCATGTTTTTCCTCCTTCAGACGGCCTGAGACTTTTGTCTAAATCTCTGCCTGTAAGCGTTTATTATACCATGTTTGTTTATGTTTTATTGTTTGTCGCTTGGTAAGGATTTTTAATTAAGCTTTTGTTGTTAAATGATATTTGCAAGAATAATAAAGCAAACAACACGGCAGGGGCAGATGGTTTTGCCGTGTTGTTCGGGTTTGAAATATATATGGGCCGTCTGAAAAACCGGTTTAGAAATAGCCTTGTTTTTTGCGTTCTTCCATTGCCGCTTCCGATACGCGGTCGTCCATGCGCGTGGCGCTGCGTTCGGAAATGGTTGCGGCGGCGGTTTCAGCAATGATGTCTTCGGGCGTGGCGGAGGTACTGGCAACAGGGCAGGTGCAGGAAATATCGCCGACGGTGCGGAAACGGACATCACGGATTTGGGCAATTTCGCCTTCGCGTTTTGGGGTCAACGGGGTAACGGGAACGAGCAGGCCGTTGCGTTCGACAACTTCGCGCTTGTGGGTGTAATAAATCGGCGGCAGGGCGAGTTTTTCGCGTGCGATGTATTGCCAGATGTCCAATTCCGTCCAGTTGGAAATCGGGAATACGCGCATGTTTTCGCCTTGGAACAGGCGTGTGTTGTAGAGCGACCATAATTCAGGACGTTGGTTTTTAGGATCCCATTGGCCGAACTCGTCGCGGAAAGAGAAGATGCGTTCTTTGGCGCGCGCTTTTTCTTCATCGCGGCGAGCGCCGCCCATTAGCGCATCAAAGCCTTGTTCTTCAATGGTTTCAACCAGCGTAACGGCTTGGGCGGCGTTGCGAGAATCGGTTTCGCGGCGCAAGACGACACTGCCTTTGCGGATGGATTCTTCTACGCTACCGATCACAAGTTGTACGCCGGTACGCGCGACTGTGTCGTCGCGGAATTGGATGACTTCGGGGTAATTGTGGCCGGTATCGACGTGCAGGAGTTTGAACGGCAGCTTCAGCGGACGGCCTTCGATTTGGAAGGCTTTGACGGCAAGCGCCAGCAATACGACTGAGTCTTTGCCGCCGGAAAACAGCAAGGCCGGATTTTGGGCGTTGGCAATGACTTCGCGGATGATGTAGATAGACTCGGCTTCGAGCCAGTCGAGGTGGTGGTTTTGGATGGACATTTTTTCTCTCTTTGCAACCTTGGCGATAGTCGATACTTTAGTGAGGCCGTCTGAAAAAGGGAAAGAATGGTTTGTTTGTTGCAAAGATGTTTTTGTTATATTGCAAGGCCGTGTTTTTCAGACGGCCTTTGCGCTTTAACTTATTTTTAAACCGATTTCTCTGACGAAGCCTCTGTCTTCGCGTACACTTTGGTCTTTTAGAAATGAGAATGGTTTATGTATCACGGCGAGAGATTTAATGCGTACAGCCATTTGGCCGGTTTCTTATTGGCAGTGGCGGCGTTGGTGCTGATGCTGGTGAAAGCGGTGGAATCGGCGGACGGCTATCGGATTGCCGGTGCACTGACTTACGGAATCTGCCTGCTGCTTCTGTATTTGGGTTCAACCTTATATCACAGTATTCCGCAGCCTAAGGCCAAGGCGATTTTGCAAAAGGTTGATCATTGTATGATTTATCTTTTGATTGCAGGCAGTTATACGCCGTTTACGCTGATTACCCTTCACGGCGGCTGGGGCTGGTCGCTTTTCGGCGTGTCTTGGGGATTGGCTTTGCTAGGCATTGTTCAGGAACTGACAATTGGGCGCAAAAGCGAGAAGCGGCTGCTGTCGATGGTGATTTATGTGTTGATGGGCTGGCTGATTGTGGTGGCGGTATGGCCGCTGATACAGTCGCTTTCGGCTGGTGGATTATTTTGGCTGGTGTTGGGCGGCGTATTGTATAGCGCGGGGATTTATTGGTTTATCAACGATACGAAAATCCGCCACGGCCACGGTATCTGGCACTTGTTTGTCTTAGCAGGCAGTTTGACGCAATTTATCAGTATTTATTTTTATGTGTTGTAGTTTCAGACGGCCTGAAATAAAAAACCTCTCAGTTTGACTGAGAGGTTTTTGTTTGTCGTTAATCTGGGTTTTTGTCGTGGAATTCGTGGAATTCGTAGTTGTAGGTCAACTCTTTGCCGGCTTTGGTTTGCGCCAGATAATCGTCATAAACCGCACGGATTTCCTTACGCAGCAGGAAGAGGGCGATTAAGTTCGGCAAAACCATAAAGCCGTTGAACATATCGGACATACTCCAAACCAAATCCACTTTGCCCAATGTACCCAATACGATGGCCACCAAAACCAGTGCGCGGTAGATGCCCAAGTGTTTGCCGCGGAACAGGAAGCGGATATTGGATTCGCCGAAGTAGTACCAGCCGATGATGGTGGTGAAGGCGAAGAAGGTCAGGCAGACGGCGAGCAATTGTGAACCAAAACCCGGGAAGGCTTTGTTAAACGCCAGTTGGGTAACTGCTGCGCCGGTTTCGCCGGACAGGTTGGCATCGGTCAGCAGGATAATCAGCGCGGTTGCCGTGCAGACCATCAGCGTATCGATAAAAATACCGATAAACGCGGCCATACCTTGTTGCACAGGGTGTTTGACGTTGGCGGTCGCGTGAGCGTGCGGGGTCGAACCCATACCGGCCTCATTGGAAAACAGGCCGCGTGCCACGCCGAAGCGGACTGCCTCGCGCATACCGATACCGGCCGCACCGCCCAATACCGCTTCGGGATTGAAGGCGGCAACAAAGATACTGTGGAACATCGGGATAATGTGGTCGGAGAATTTGAACAAAATAATCACGGCACACAAGATGTAAATTACCGCCATAAACGGCACGACAAATTGCGCGATACCGGCAATGCGGTTGATACCGCCGATGATGATCAGGCCGGCGAATACCGCCAAAGCAATGCCGACAGCCATCGGAGGAATATCGAAAGCCAAATTCATGGCCGAGGCGATGGAATTGGATTGGGTTGCGTTGCCGATGAAACCCAGCGCGATAATCAAGGCGATGGAGAAAAAGCCGGACAGGAAACGCGCCGCGCCACGGCCGATTTTCGGGGTCAGGCCGTGCGTGATGTAAAACGCAGGGCCGCCGATGTATTTGCCGTGGCTGACCACGCGGTATTTTTGCGCCAAAACGGCTTCTGCAAAAATGGTAGACATGCCCAGAATGGCAGACAACCACATCCAAAAAATGGCCCCCGGGCCGCCGGCAGTAATCGCAGTGGCGACACCGGCAACGTTACCGGTACCGATTTGCGCAGAAATCGCTACGGCAAGCGCTTGAAATTGAGACAGGGATTTGCTTTCGTGGTCTTTGTCTTTTTTGCTGAACAAGCCGCCGAAAACGGCTTTAAAACCCGCCCCCAATTTGGTAATTTGCGGCGCGCCCAAGTACAGGGTAAAAAACAGGCCAATACCGATTAAGGCATAAATCAGCAGGTAGTCCCAAAGAACCAGATTGACTGCACCCACCAGAGCAGACAATATTTCTTCCATAATAAAACCTTTAATAAAAACAATAAAAATAAAATGATACGGGTAACTACTCCCACTCATTTTTCGCGTTTGGCAATATCGGCGAGCAGGCCGTTTTGCCATTCGATACCGGTTAAGTTGTTAACAATTTTGACCGATTTTGTCATCATACCGTAAACCTTCGTGAATTAAAACGAAAAACTGACAAAGGTTTGCCGCAAATGTGCTTCTTTATTTAAAAAAGTTTCTTTGTTTTCAGACGGCCTGTTTTTGCAAATATTCGGGCCGTCTGAATATTTTGGCTAAAGGCAACTTATGATAAAATGCACGCCTTACAAATGAAGCAAATTCCGCCTCAGCGCGTGAAAAAACGAAAGGAATCAACATGGCAGGCCATAGTAAGTGGGCAAATATCCAACACAAAAAAGCCCGACAAGATGCCAAACGCGGCAAAATCTTCACCCGTCTGATTAAAGAAATTACCGTT
>NZ_JBQCWY010000073.1:0-10316 GCF_051956955.1 Neisseria sp. P0021.S005
TTTTGGACCAAGGCAGAGACAATACTACTTTGCGTTCCAGATTTTCTAAAGTTTCAACAGTTACGCTCATCGTAAGCCCTTAAATTTGTTGTGTTTAAACGGTTATCCTTCTGCTCAGTATTCCGAAAGATTTCGGAAGCGTGCATAAGGTCAAAATTTAGCTGCTTAGTATAACACAATGTTTCACGAATAACATAAAAAGGCCGTCTGAAAAGTAGGAAATTCTTTTCAGACGGCCTTTGCGTTTCAATATTGTTGTTTTTTACAGCTGGTCTTTTTGAGCCAGAATCCGTCGGCTGCCGTTGATGTCTGCAGGAGAGAGAACACCGGCATTTTCAAGCGCATCTACTAAATTGGCGGCACGGTTGTAGCCGATGCGTAATTGGCGTTGCAGTGCAGAAATGGAAGTTTTCCGGCTTTCCAATACGAAGGCAACGGCTTGATCGAATAGCTCATCGCTGTTTGCATTCGGATTGACAATATTGGTGGTTTCGATGGCTGCTTCACCACTGAGCAGACCTTCCACATAATTGGTCGGAGCCTGTTCTTTGACGAAATTGACGACCTGATGCACTTCATCATCGGAAACAAACGCACCTTGCAGGCGTGTCGGTTCCGCGCTGCCCGGTTGCAGGAATAATGAGTCACCGTATTTGAGCAATTCGTCCGCACCCATTTGGTCAAGAATGGTGCGGCTGTCGATTTTGCTTTGTACGGTAAAGGCCATGCGTGTCGGAATGTTGGCTTTAATCAGGCCGGTAACCACATCAACGCTTGGGCGTTGGGTGGCGACAATCATGTGAATACCTGCCGCACGCGCTTTTTGGGCAAGGCGTGCGATTTGCTGCTCAACGGATTTGCGTTCGGTCATCATCAAGTCAGCCAACTCGTCGATAACGACCACAATCAACGGCAGTTTTTCCAGAGGCTCAGGATCATCAGGATTTAAGCTGAACGGATTGAGTAATGGTTTGCCTGCTGCTTTGGCTTGTTCGACTTTTTGGTTGAAACCGTCCAGATTGCGCACGCCGGCATGGGAAAGCAGACGATAGCGTTTTTCCATTTCGGCAACACACCAGTTCAATGCTTGTCCGGCCTCGCGCATATCGGTCACAACCGGGCAGAGCAGGTGCGGAATGCCGTCATAAATGCTCAATTCCAGCATTTTCGGGTCAATCATGATGAAGCGGACTTCGTCGGGCGTGGCTTTAAAGAGCATGGACATAATCATGCCGTTCACGCCGACGGATTTACCCGAGCCGGTCATACCAGCGACCAAAAGATGCGGCATTTTTGCCAAGTCGCCGACAACGGGCGTACCCGCAATATCTTTACCCAAGGCAACGGTCAGTTTGGACTTGGCGTCGGTAAACACGGATGAAGAGAGGATTTCGCTCAACATGACGTCTTGGCGCTTCTCATTGGGCAATTCAATGCCCATGGTGTTTTTACCGGCAATAGTTTCTACGATGCGTACCGCTTGCAGAGACATCGAGCGCGCCAAATCTTTGGACAGGGCGACAATTTGACTGCCTTTGACACCTTGTGCCGGTTCGATTTCGTAGCGGGTAATCACGGGGCCGGAAGTGGCGGAAACAACCTGTACGCCGATGCCGAATTCAGCCAGCTTGGCTTCAATCAATTCTGCGGTCTGTTGCAATTCATCCGGATTGACGGCAACCGGTTCTTCAGACGGCATACGCAACAGGTTCATGTTGGGTTTGTGGTATTCGCCGTTGTTTTTAGGTTCTGTATCGTCAAACAGGGAAGTTTGGATTTTAGGGGGCGGCGCAACGGATACGGCAACAGTTTTACGGTTGCTGCTGCTGCCTGCCAACGGAGCAACCGGAGTGGCGGTAATGGTTTTGGCCTCTTTAACCATGCGGCGCGTATTTTGGGTTTCCAAAGCTTCGGTGCGGACATCTTCTTTTCTATTTTGGAATTGAGACAGTTTTTTCATCAGGCTGCCAAACAGGCCGCCCATATGGCTGCCGGATTTGGCCATGACTTCCAACCATGACACCTGAGCCAACAGGGAAATGGATAAAAGTAACATCACCAGCATAATCAACAGGCTGCCTGATTTGCCCAATAGCCAAGCCAAGCCTGAGCCCGCAAGTAAGCCGACCAAGCCGCCGGCACCAACGGGAAGGGATTCGCTCAATGCGTTGTCAAACAGAAAATGTTCGATAATCGGGCTGCACACCAGCAGGAGAAACAATGCCAAAGCGGCTACGCCATGATTGTAGGGCTTGTGGTTTTCCTGCTTTTTCATGGGGCGGAAGTTTTTGTAGAGGAAAACGCAAGATGCAGCTATCCACCACCAAAACGACAGGCCGAACAGATAATATCCGACATCGGAAAGATAGGAGCCAAAGAGGCCGCCAAGGTTGGCGACATCGTTGCTTTTGGGAACGCTGCGCGACCATGCAGGGTCGTCCATGCTGAAGCTGGCCAAGGAAATAGCCAGATAAATGGTGATAACCAAGCCAAACAGCCATAAAGCATCATTAATCAAGTTTACGACATGCTCGGGGCGCGCTTTTTTTTCTTCGTTTCTTTGCAGCTCTTTGGCGGCCTTGAGGCGTTGGGAGACTTTATTGTCGGCTTGAGTTTGTGCTTTGGTGGATTTGCGTGTGGTCGGTTTGGCTGCCGGTTTGGTAGAGACGCGTTTTTTTGTTTGGGTTTTAGAAGATTTTGCAGTCATGAGATAAAGGCCGTCTGAAAAGACCGGAGGTAATGTGCGTAAAGGGCAAATTATACCGTATTTACTGGGCACAAGAAATTGAAACGGGCGTAATCATTATGGGATTCAGGCCGTCTGTTTGGCGTGACGAAAATTTTGGATTTCGTTTCCACCTATTCAGACGGCCTGATGTTTTGATTGATTTGGACTTACATTCTGCCCAGTTCGCGTTGTAGGGCTTGAATGTTTTTCTCTCTATCCAGAACCGCACCTTGCAGCGTACTGATGGCCTGTTGATTGACGCTGCCACCTTTGGCTGTCCGCGCTTGGCTCAGTTGCTTTTTGGCATCGGCCAAAGCTGCGCGTTCATTGGATAACTCGGTTTCCAGAATAGAGCGGCGACTGTTGACGCCGGAGGATTTTGGAACCGGAGGAGGAGCTGTTTCAGAAGTGGTGCGGACAGGGGCAGGTTTGGGCGTTACCTTATGGTTGGATTTTGCAGCCGTATTTTTGCTTTTTGCCGGAGCCGCTTGTGATGTCGGCGCGTTGAGTGTAGGCGCATCGCTGACCGGGGCATCGTATCGGCTGCTGCTGTATTTTCCGACAATCGGCAAATCGTTGACGGCCTGGCAGTTGCCGCTTGGGCGCGAGGTATAGACAATCGAGCCGTTGACTTCACAGGTGTAAATTTTTGCGGCGTCGGCTTGGCTGTTGAAAACAGCGAGCGGCAGCAGGGATAGGGTAAGCAGATATTTTTTCATGATTCAGATAGGGCTGATTCGTTGCACTTGAGCATTTTATTCTTGTTCAGACGGTATGGGCTGCTGTTTTTTAGCTTTTGCACTGTTTTTGTTTTTGCTCGGTTTGTCGGCTTTTTTCTCTTGTTTATCAGATTTTTCCGCGCGTGCCTTTTTCTTAGGCTTTGCACTTGCGCGTTCATCAGAGGCATTGAGGCTTCGGATGTTAAGGTGGTAACCGCTGCCTTGATGGCCGCTGATTTTAGGCAATTGAGCCTGTGCGCAGGAGGATTTGGGTTCGGAGGTATAGCTGCCGTTGCCGCAGGAGTAGACTGCGGCGGCTGCATGAAGAGAAATGCCCAAGACGAAAGAGGATACGAGGAAGTATCCGGCTTGTTTGATGGTTGAAGTCATGTTTTTCCGTATTGTGTTTTATTTCAGACGGCCTGATGGCTCTATTTTTATTGGGAAAACTCGGCTTCGACATCAACTTGGATTTGCTCAAGCTCTTCCTGCCATTGCAGCCAGTTTTCTTCCAGTTGCGTTAATTTTACTTTAGTTTCTGTTAATTGTGCGAGTGTCTCTTGCAATTTGGGTTTATTTTCTTCTGAATAAGCAGATTCTTGTGCCAAAAATGCTTCACAGGCTGTCTGAATATCAGTCAATCGTGCGATTTCTTTTTCGGCTTTGTCGATCTTCTGCTGAATCGGTTTGCTGCGTTTGGCTTTTTCCTGACGGATTTGTGCTTCTATGCGCTTGGTGTCCTTGCGGCTTTGGCTTTGGGCAGATGCGGCGGGGGCTGCTGCAGCGTTTTCTTGTGCCAACCGCCATTGACGGTAGTCGTTCAAATCGCCGTCGAAGTTGTTCAGACGGCCTTTGTCGATAAGGAGGAAGCTGTCGGTAGTCGCTTCAAGCAGGCTGCGGTCGTGCGATACGACAATCAATGCGCCTTGGAAACTTTGCAGGGCAAGTGTTAGGGCGTGGCGCATATCCAAGTCTAGGTGGTTGGTCGGTTCGTCAAGCAGCAGCAGATTAGGTTTTTGCCAGATAATCATGGCAAGGGCGAGCCGCGCTTTTTCACCACCCGAAAAAGGCTCGGTCTTTTGAACCGCCATATCGCCGACAAAGTTGAAACCGCCTAAAAAGTTGCGGATTTCCTGTTCGCGGACTTCGGGCGAAAGCTGTTGGATATGCCAAACCGGACTTTGATCGGCGCGCAATGTGTCCAGTTGGTGTTGGGCAAAATAGCCGATATTGAGCTTTTCGGAGCGTACGATGCTGCCGGAAAGTAAATCGATTTTTCCTGCCAATGCTTTGATAAATGTGGATTTACCGCTGCCGTTAACGCCCAATAGGCCGTAACGTGCGCCGCTTTCCAGAGACAAGGTGATATCGTGTAAAACGGTATTGTCGCCATAGCCCAAGTCGGCATGGTCGAGTTTCAATAATGGGTTGGGCAGGTGGGTCGGATTGGCAAACTCAAAGGAAAACTCGCTATCCAAATGAGCAGGGGCGATGCGCTCGAGCTTGGCTAATGCCTTCATGCGGCTTTGAGCTTGTACGGCCTTTGTGGCTTTGGCTTTGAAACGGTCGATAAAGGATTGCAGATGTTTGATTTGCGCCTGCTGTTTGACGTAGGCGGCTTGTTGTTGCGCCAGACGTTGGGCGCGTTCGGCTTGATAGAAATCGTAATTGCCGCCGTATTGGGTCAGTTTTTGTTGCGACAGTTCGATGGTGTGCGTTGTGGTGGCATTCAAAAAGTCGCGGTCATGGGAGATGATGATTTGCGTACAGGGCAGGGAAGCGAGATGGTTTTCCAGCCATAGTACGGTTTCTAAATCCAAATGGTTGGTCGGTTCGTCCAAAAGCAGCAAATCAGCACGACAAATCAGCGCTTGGGCAAGGTTGAGGCGCATACGCCAGCCGCCGGAAAAAGATTTGACGGGACGGGTATGTTCTTCTTGTGCGAAACCCAAGCCGTTAAGCAGTTTGGCGGCGCGTGCCGGAGCAGTATAGGCATCGATTTCTTCAAGTTTGGCGTGATATTCGGCTTGCTTCATGCCATCGTTTTGCGCTTCTGCTTGAGCCAAGGCCGTCTGAAAAGCCTGCAATTCAGCGTCACCTTGCAAAACGTAATCTAAAGCGGAGATATCTAAATCAGGCGTTTCTTGAGAGACAGAAGCCAGACGCCATGTTTTGGGAATAAGAATTTCGCCGCCATCTTGTGTGATTTCACCTTTTATCAGCGCAAACAGGCTGGATTTTCCCGTACCGTTTTTACCGATTAAACCAACGCGTTGGCCGGGGTTGATTACGGCATCGGCTTTGTCGAGTAGGACTTTCAAACCGCGTTGGAGGGTGAGTTTTTTAATTTCTATCATGATGGCAGGCAAGGGGGTGTAAAACGAAAGGCATTATTTTACCTGAAAAGACATATAAAAGGCCGTCTGAACAAGTATGAAAACGAAATCACTGATTTCTATTTTACTTATTCAGACGGCCTTTATGAAATGACAGTCGGAAATGCTTTCAAATTGTCTGTCGTTTCAATTAAATTTGAAGATCGCCATTGTCCGCACGGATTTGGCGCAGGAATTTTTGTGTCCGTTCATGTTTGGGATGATTGAACAAATCTTGCGGGCTGCCTTGTTCGACAATAACGCCGCCGTCCATCACGACGACGGTGGTTGCCACTTCTAAGGCAAACTTGATTTCATGAGTAACGACAACCATGGTCCAGCCTTCTTGTGCCAACTCCTTCATGGTATCCAAAACATCTTGCACCAATTCGGGGTCAAGCGCGGAAGTCGGTTCGTCAAACAGCATCAGTTCAGGCTGAATCGCCAATGCTCGGGCAATACCGACGCGCTGCTGTTGACCGCCGGAAAGCTGGTAGGGGTAGAGGTCGATCTTGTCGCCCAAACCGACTTTTTCAAGCAATTTGACAGCCTCTTCACGCGCTTGGGCGACAGGCTTGCCTTGTACGGCAACCGGCCCTTCCATGACGTTTTCCAACGCAGTTTTGTGCGGAAAGAGGTTGTATTGTTGGAACACCATGCCGGACTTGCGGCGCAGTGCCAAAATATCGTGTTTGCTTGGTTTTTTGGAAAAATCGATGCTTAACGGCTGTGCGTTGTCAAACTCGATCTGACCTTGTTCAGGCATTTCCAAAGCGTTTAAACAGCGTAAAAACGTGGTTTTGCCCGAGCCGGACGGGCCTAGGATAACAACCACTTGTCCTTTGCCGACATCCAAATCGATGCCGCGCAAAATGGTATTTTCGCCAAAGGTTTTATGGATATTGCGGATTTTAATCATGACAACTCCTTATTTGGCGACATAGCGGTCAAAGCGTTTTTCCAAGCGCGCCTGAATCATAAACAGCACTTTGCAGAAGCACCAATAAACCAATGCGGCTTCGATATAAACGGGCAAAAAGTCATAAGTACGGTTTGCTGTCTCTTGGGCAACACGGAAAAGCTCGGTTACCGTTACTACGGCGGCAAGCGAGGTATTTTTGAACAAGCCGATAAACTCGTTGCTCAAAGGCGGTACGGCAACGCGGAATGCCTGTGGCGCGATAATGCGGCGGAACGTCTGCATATAGGTCATACCGATGGAGAAACCGGCTTCCCATTGGCCTTTAGGTACGGACAAGATTGCCGCGCGTATGGTTTCGGAAGCGTATGCGCCGACATTGAGCGAAAAGCCGATGATGGCGGCAGGAATCGGATCGATATAGATGCCGACGGAAGGCAAACCATAGAATACGATGACCAACTGCACCAAAAGCGGCGTACCGCGAATGACGGAAATATAAAATTCTACCAGCTTCAGCAAGCATTTTTGGAAAACACCACCGGAGGGCATGATCCGCACCAAAGCAACTGCTACGGCAATAATCATGCCGATAACGAAAGAAGCGATCGCCAAAGGCAAAGATACTGCGAAGCCGGCTTTGACCATGGGCCAAAACGCGCTGATGAGCATATCAGCGCGTGTTTCCGTCATAAACGGCAGAGAGGCAAGGAAATTATTTAACACTGATGTCTTTTCCGAAGAATTGTTCGCCCAGTTTTTTCAGCGTGCCGTCGGCTTTCAGTTCGTTCATGGCTGTGCTGAATTTAGCCAATGCTTCATCGTTGCCTTTATTGACAATCAAGCCGGAGCCGACTTTTTCGTTAGCCGGTGCAGACCAAACGATTTTCACGCCGGCATTCGGATTTTTCTTCAGGTAGTCCAATACCGCCAATTCGTCGTTCAGAGTTGCATCGGCACGTTTTTGTTCAATCAAGGTCAGGGATTGCGCCAAGCCGTCTACCGGTACAAGTTCAGCTCCTGCCGCTTTGGCTTTTTCGCCATAGTTGCTGGTCAGGGATTGTGCGGTTTTCACGCCTTTGATGTCGTCGATGGATTTGATGTTGCTGTCTTTGCGTGCAACCAATACAGCACCGCTCCAGCTGTAAGGCTCGGATTTGTCAAAAGTTGCTTGACGTTCAGGGCTGGTTAGGCCGACTTGGTTGGCAACCACGTCGAAACGGCCGGCTTTCAAACCTGCCATCATGGAGTCCCATTGTGTTTCTTTAAATTCGACTTTTACGCCCAATTTGTCGGCAACGGCGCGGGTAACTTCGACATCGTAGCCGGTCAATTTGCCGTCTTTATCATGGTAGGTGAAGGGTGCGTAAGTGCCCTCTGTGCCGACAGTGATGGTACCTTTGTTGTTGATACGCTCAATCAGTGAGCCGGAGGCCGCGCCGGATTGGGCCGGTGCAGAAGAAGCTGAGTTGCTGCTTTCGCCGCCGCAAGCAGCCAAAACTACTGCAGCGATGGTGCCAAGTACGAATTTTTTCAACATGGATTTTTACTCCTGATTTTTAGTGTGTCATCTGGTATTAAAGCATGCATTCTAAGCGAAACTGCCCAAAATACAAAATACATCTTAGTTTCTTAAAAGGCCGTCTGAACGCTGATTTGTTCAGACGGCCTTGAGTGGTGTATCAAAATTTCGGCTTATGCAATTTCAAGCCACATGACTTGATAGGGTTGCAGTACCAAATCCTGATTCAGGGAAACGGTTTGACCGCTGATCAAATCGTGTGCTTTAAACGGCATGGCTTGCAGCGTATGCGCACTGATGGTTTGCGGATGTTCGCTGAAGTTGCCGAATGCCAATAGTGCGTTGTTGCGCATATAGCCGATGATGTGTTTGTTGTTGGTATTGAAGGTAACCAACTTGCCGCCGTCAAAGCGCGGATTGCTTTGGCGAATGGCAATCATATGGCGCAAACCTTGGAAGATTTGACCGGCAGTGGTCGAGCTGTCATGGCGTTGGTTGTACAACTCTTCATTATAACGAGGACGGTGTGCCCAGCGGCTGTCGTCGCTCTTATTGCTGTCTTGCGACCAGTCGTCATCGTTGAGCGTACCCACTTCGTCACCCAAGTAAATCAGCGGCAGACCGCCGGTACTCAGAGCGATGCTGTACAAAAGTTTGATGCGGTCAACGGCATACGGGTCATTTTGAGCCAAACCAACCAATGCTGCGGCTGTACCGCTGACACGGCAGTCGCCAGTGTTGGGGTTGTATTGGAACGGTACACCGCGCGCGAAGCTGCCGTCAAAATGGTTGACGAAGAAGCGGTTGAGGAATTGTCGGTGGTCGTAGCCGTGGATGCCGAACTGCCATGCGTCCTCATCCGCAAAGGTCCAGCCGATGTCGTCATGGCTGCGGACGTAGTTGACCCATGCAGTGTGGTCGGGCAGGTTGTGGCGGTAGGTCAGTGCCTGATGGAGCAGGTTGACTTCGCGCGTGGCGAGGGTGTTCCACAACAATGCCATTTGCAGAGGGTTGTAGCCGATTTGACATTCGTCTTGGCTGATGTATTGGACAACTTGGTCAGGGTGGACGATGGCTTCGGATTTGAAGAACACGGCTGGCGCTGCGATACGCATTACAGAGTTAAACGCGCGAATCAGGGCGTGTGCCTGAGGCAGGTTTTCGCAGCTTGTGCCCATTTGCTTCCAAATAAAGGCAACGGCATCCATGCGCAGAATATCAACGCCCAAGTTGGCAAGGAACATCATTTCGCCTGCCATGGCACGGAATACCCACGGGTTGCTGTAATTTAAGTCCCATTGGAAGGAGTTGAACGTCGTCCATACCCAGCGTCCGTCTTCCAGTTGGGAGAAGCCGCCCGGATGTTGGTCAGGGAAGATTTCACGCAGGGTGCGGTCGTATTGGTCGGGCATCCAGCGGTCAGGGAAAATATAGTAGAAGTTGTCGTAGAGTGGATCGCCGGCAGCGCAGCGTTTTGCCCATTCGTGTTCGTTGGAAGTGTGGTTGAAGATGAAATCGACAACGGCGGAAATGCCTGCTTCGTGCAAGGCGGCAATGACATCGCGCAAGTCGTCTATTGTACCCAGTGCTGGATTGACATCGCGGTAGCTGCTGACCGCATAGCCGCCGTCGCTTTTGCCTTCAGGGCATTTAAACAGGGGCATCAGGTGTAGATAGGTCAGGCCCAATTCTTGGAAATAAGGGATTTTGGCTTTCAACCCTTGCAGATCGCCTGCGAACAAATCGACGTAGCACACGCCGCCAACCTGTTTGTTGGACAAAATCCAGTCAGGATCGTTTTCTCGCGCGATATCAATATCTTTTAAAGATGCGTTGCGTTGGGAATAGCTTTGCCATGCTTGGGCAATCAGTTGCTCCAGCATAGGGAGGACGGCTTCGTTGTTGTTGTATACGTTGTCCAGCTCATGCATCAGTTTTGGGAAGTGTTCCTCAAGTCGTCTGTCAAACTGTTTCCAGTCTTCAGATGTCTCGATGCTTGCACGCTGTTCGGGGGTATAAATCGATAGGGTGCGTTCTTTAAGGTGATGCAAGG
>NZ_JBQCWY010000074.1:0-10271 GCF_051956955.1 Neisseria sp. P0021.S005
AGTTAATTCAAATACTGATGATAATCTAGAAGCATTCAATTTGTGCTGGGGCTCTTTTATTCAAAACAACCCTGATTATTTCAATGATTTTAAATTATTTATTGATAATTTAATTGATAAATTTTCCAATGACAACCTTTAAATTACCTAAAAATAGCAAACCGTAGCCCGCATCCATCTAATTACGTGTGTGCCTTCAGATACATGCCTCATCCATCTGTAGGGTGTGTGCGGTACGCACGCACGCGGTCTTTCTAAACTACTTCCCTTCCTACCCAAACCAAAGGTTGTCTGAAACCCATTTTCAGACGACCTTTTGCCTCTTTGCCAAACAAATCTTCCCTCTACCATCTCCCCAAACGCTGCCCGAACCAGTAAACTTCCCATGTTTCAACCACTTCTTGAAACCAACCATGCCCCGTATCCACCCGCTCCACCTGTTCCCGCCCCACATTGCCGAACGCGGCCTGCTGTATTTTCAGCAGGGCAAGGTTCGCGATGTCCAAAAAACTTCCTCCGGGCGTTATCGGGCGGAGGTGTGCGGTTCGGAAAACTATTGGGTATGGCTGAAGTTGGATAGTGATTTGTACATTAAGGATGGGGGCTGCGATTGTCCTTATGGCGGGGCGTGCAAGCATATGGCGGCGTTGTGGTATGCGGTGCACGCTCAAATGCTGGATGGGCAGCCGGACGAATCCGATGCGCAACAGCCTAAAAAGGGCGGCAATCCGTATCGGCAGCAGCTCTCCCGAATCTTTTCCCGAACCCGATATTATGATTACTACGAAGCCGCTGATTTGGGTATCAGGCTGCAAAACTGGTTGGAAGATGTGGCGCAAGAGGGAACGGCAGCGTTGGCGCAGGCTTTGCCTCTGTTGATACCGCGTTTGCAGGATGCTTTTGAAAAGGCGGACGATTCGGACGGTATGTTGGTCGATGCTATGTATATGGCAATTGACCTTCTGGAAGAAGCGGTCATGGAAAACGTCCCAAAGCGTTTGATCAATTTTTTAGACAAATGTTTGGACGACAGCCGCTATTTTGATTTCTCGGAGGCAGGCAATAAAATCTACCAAATCCGCGCCCGAATCTGGCGGCTGCGCGGTGAATGGCAGGCGTGGCAAGATTGCGTGAATAAACGTTTGGCAGTTGCCAAATTGGATTGGGATTATGAATTTTGGGCACTCGAAGGCTGGCAGGTTTTGCAGGCGAAAGGCGATACTGCTGCCGCGCAGGATTATTTCAGACGACATCTGCGCTTGCCGAAATTCAGACAAATTGCGGTAGAACAAGCAGTCGGGCAGCGAGACCGGGCAGAAGCGGAACGCCTCTTGCGCGAAGGCATCAGTATTGCCGAAGCTGAAGGAACACTCGGCACAGCGCACAAATGGAAGCTGCAACTTTTTGATGTATTGAAGGAAACCGGTAAAAATGTACGCGAAATCGCAGCGGATTTGGCGTTTTCCGTCCCCCTTTCATTGCCGCATTATGAAGCATGGAAAGCCACGTTTTCCGCCGCCGAATGGCCGCATGAATTCAACCGCCTGCTTGCGCGCTTGTCGGGTCAATATTCGCTGCAAGCTGAAATATTGGAGCATGAACAGGAATTCGACCGGCTGCTCGCCCTATTGCAGCAACACCTCTTGTTGTTGTACCCAATGGATCGTTTTGCCCCGTCTTTCCCCGAGCCGTATCACGACCAAATCGTGGCTTGCTACCTGAAAATCTTTGCGGCTGAAATCAATAAGGCAAGCAACCGTAAGCAATACCGCCAGCTCTTGAACCAATTAAAGACCCTCCGCCGCCAATATTCCGCACAACGGCAGGCGATGGAAGACTTTGCCGACAAAGTTAGGGAGCAATATAGCGAAAAACCACGCCGACCTGCGCTGTTGGAGGAGTTGGTTCGGGCGGGATTTTAGGAAAAAGCTGTTCATCTTCACTTTATGTAATGGATCTTTCCAAATAGGCTTAAAATCCTTACACATATTCAACGTATCGATTACTCGAAGTTTATGAATATTTAATACAGTCAGAAAATATAAGTGGAAATATTAAGTCTAAGTCGTATGAAGATATCCATAAGTAAGCTGTAGCCAACATCAAACCGCGTGCGTGCCTTTGGGCACACACCCTTGTATATCGGAACACCCGTATCATAGCAACAAACCGCCCGGCCGCCACCCGTACACACCCGAGGCAAACAACCGTCAAGTAGCTCAGGGAGCGGTCGGGCAACCCATCGACACAACCGAACAGTTGCCAGATAACACAACCGAATGCAAGGCAGGTTTATGATGAGTACCCAATACAATTACGCAGGCATCGATATCGCCAAACGAAACTTCGTCATCGCCGTTTCGTCTTTGTCCAAGACCAAAACCGAAACCAATAACACGAAAGGTATCGCCCATACCGTCGAATACCTTAAAAAACACAACGTCGCCCTCGTCGTGATGGAAAGCACCGGCGGTCTCGAAATTCCCGCCGCCAAAGCCATCCACCGCTCAGGCATAGCCGTGATTATCGCCAACCCACGTCAGACGCATCAGTTTGCCCAATCGCAGTCGCTGACCAAAACCGATGCCAAAGATGCCAAAATGCTCGCCTTCTTCGCACAGATGACGGCACAGAAAGAAGGTTGGCAAACCATGCTCTACCACCCGCACACCGAAGCGGAAGAAGTGTTGGAAGCCTTGGTTAACCGCCGCAACCAGCTGGTGGATATGCGGACTGCCGAGAAAAACCGTCTGTATCAGGTTCACGAAACACAAGTCGAAAGCGTCAAACAACTGATTGCCCATTTTGACAGGTTGATTGATGACTTGGACAAACAAATCGACGACCACACCCACACGCATTTTGACGGCAAAGCCAAAGTAGCAGAGCAAATCAAAGGCATCGGTTCGATAACGGCGGCTACACTGATGGCGATGCTGCCCGAATTGGGACGGCTGAACCACAAACGGATAGCGAGCCTGGTCGGTATTGCCCCGCACCCGAGGGAGAGTGGGGAAACCAAATTCAAAAGCCGCTGCTTCGGCGGAAGGTCTGCGGTGCGTAAGGCTCTGTATATGGCTACCGTGGTAGCGACACGTTTTGAACCGCTTATTCGGGATTTCTATCAGCGCCTGCTGTCTAAGGGTAAGCCGTATAAGGTTGCCGTTACGGCATGTATGCGCAAACTGCTGACGATATTGAATGCCCGGATGCGCGATTACTTTGCCGAAAACGGTATCCAAACGGCTTGATTTGAGTTTTTGTATTTTTGCCCGACGGGGTGAAAAATACAGTTGCTACCTGTAGTGGTACAAACTTTAAAATCGAGGTGTAGGGTGTGTGTGGTACGCACGCACGCGTTTTTTGCTGTTCAAACCATTGTTTCAAATCTTCAGAAGACCTCAAATGTCATCTGAAAACTTTTAGCAAGCCGTAGCCTGCATCCCCGCCAACCGCGTTTGTGGCTGCGCCACACACCCCACCTGCGGATGGTACAAACTTTAAAACCAAGATGTAGCAAGCCGTAGCCTGCATCTCCACCAACCGCGTGCGTGGCTGTGCCACACACCTTACCTGCGGAGGCACAAACTTTAAAACCGAGGTGTAGGGTGTGTGCGGTACGCACGCACGCGTTGTCTGTCGTTCTCACCACTGTTTCAAACTTTCAGAAGATCTCAAACGTCGTCTGGAAACTTTTAGAATAAAGGCCGTCTGAAATCCAGTTTTCAGACGGCCTTTTTACTTCCTTAGTATTTTACCTGCCCGACTGTGCCCACACGTTTTGCAGATAGGCGTAGGTCAGCTCGGCGGTGCCGGACACCAGCGCGATGTCGCTGCCCAAGTCTTCGGCTTTGCCCACGCCGATGGGCAAGGCGCCGGCGGCTTTGATGGCGGCGACGCCGGCGGCGGCGTCTTCAATGCCGATGCATTGGCGGATGTCCACGCCCACGCCCTCGGCGGCGGCGAGGAAGATGTCGGGGGCGGGTTTGGAATGTGCGACGGCGGCAGGGTCGGCAATGGCGTCGAAGAAGTGGGTCAACCCCATGCGTTCGAGCAGGAACGGGCCGTTTTTACTGGCGGACGCGAGGGCGATTTTTTTGCCGTTTGCTTTCAATGTTTCCAGCAGGGGCAAAATGCCGGGATACACGTCTTCGGGTTTGACTGCCTGAATCATCTCGACGTAGTTGTCGTTTTTGCGGCGGGTCAGTTCGGCAAACTCGGCTTCGCTGACGGTTTTGCCACCGTGCGCGAGGATGCGTTTGAGCGAATCGTCGCGCGATACGCCTTTGAGCTGCTCGTTAAACTTGCGGTCGATACTGATGGCCAGTTCTTCGGCGAGCTTTTTCCATGCGCGGTAGTGGTATTCGGCGGTGTCGGTGATGATGCCGTCAAGGTCAAATAGAACTGCGGTAAAAGTCATTTTGCGCCCTCCTTATTTTTCCAACGCGACAGTGTGGCTGCCGTTGAGCGTGATGTCTTTGCCGTACACCTGCAAATCGAGCGGCTCGCCTTTGAGCAGGGTGAAGACGACGTTTTCTTTGCCGACGGCGACTTTAATCAGACGGCCTCGGTAGTTGATATGGAAGGCGTAGCCGGTCCATGCGCTCGGCAGGAACGGTGCGAAGCTGAGTTTGCCGCCCCAAGTTTTCATTTGGGCGAAACCTTGGACGATGGCGAGCCACGAGCCGGTCATAGAAGTAATGTGCAGGCCGTCTTCGGTGTCGTTGTTGTAGTTGTCCAAGTCCAGGCGGGCGGTGCGCTGGTACATTTCCACGGCTTTTTCTTCTTTGCCCAGTTCGGCGGCGAGAATAGAGTGGATACATGGAGACAACGAGCTTTCGTGCACGGTCATCGGCTCGTAGAAGTCGAAGTTACGGCGTTTTTCGTCCATGCTGAAACGGTCGCCGAAGAAGTAGATGCCTTGCAATACGTCCGCCTGTTTGATGAATGGCGAACGCAGGATTTTGTCCCACGACCATTTCTGGTTGAGCGGCAAATCGTCCGGCGAAAGCGCGGACACGGGGCGGATGTCTTTGTCGAGGAAGCCGTCGTGTTGGACGAATACGCCGAGTTCTTCATCATGAGGACGGTACATATTGGCGCTGATGTCCGCCCATTTTTCCAACTCGGCGGCACTCACGTTCAAATCCGGACGCGGGTATTTCGCCAAGGCTTCGCGGGTGTAGTCCAATACCCATGCGGCGAGGGTGTTGGTGTACCAGTTGTTGTTGATGTTGTTTTCGTATTCGTTCGGGCCGGTTACGCCGTGAATCATGTATTTGCCGTTGCGTTTGGAGAAGTGGACGCGGTCCGCCCAGAAGCGGGACACTTCGACCAAGACTTCCAAGCCTTCTTTGGCAAGATAGCTTTCATTGCCGGTGTAGTTGGTGTAGTTGTAGATGGCGTAAGGAATTGCGCCGTTGCGGTGGATTTCCTCGAAGGTGATTTCCCATTCGTTGTGGCACTCGATGCCCGTAAACGTTACCATCGGATAGAGCGCGCCCGCCAAGCCTTGTTCGCGCGCGTTGTGCTGCGCCTGCGGCAGTTGGTTGCGGCGGTATTGCAGCAGGTTGCGGGTAACTTCGGGTTCCGCCAGTGCGAGGTAGAGCGGTACGGCGTATGCTTCGGTGTCCCAATAGGTCGCGCCGCCGTATTTTTCGCCGGTAAAGCCTTTCGGGCCGATGTTCAGGCGCGTGTCTTCGCCGTAGTAGGTGGAGAACAGTTGGAACAGGTTGAAGCGGATGCCCTGCTGCGCTTCGTCGCTGCCTTCGATGACCACGTCGGCGATTTCCCAGCGGTGCAGCCAGCCTGCTTTGTGCGCGTCCAGCAAAGTTTCAAACGCAACGCCTGCGACTTTTTCCGACAAGGCGCGGCCAGCGGCTTTCACCGCTTCCAAGCCCTGATAATCGCGGCTGGTGGTAATAATCACGCGTTTTTCAAAGGTTTCGGGCGTACCGCCGACTTCGGCTTCAAAAGAATTGGAGACCTGCCAGTCGGTTTGACTGCCGCCGAGGGCTTTGAAGCTGCCGGCGAAGGTTTGCTCGGCGTTGACGATGAATTGTTCCACGCCGAAGGGATTGGCGACGGTTTGGGTGGCAATGTAGGAGCGGTCGTCTGAAACGCCTTTGTCCAATACTTGCCAGAATTTTTCTTCGTAGTTGGAGTCTTCGTTTTTCACGTCGGCATCGATGATGGAATCGATGCGGACTTGGTGGGTTTTGCCGTCAACGGATACGGCTTCCCAGCGGATGACCGCCAGCTCTTTTTGCGCGACGGACAGGAATTTGCACACATCGAAACACACGCCGAATACGGTGAACGAGCGGCGCAACACGCCGTGCTGCATATCGAGTTCGACGGAGAAGTTGGTAATGTCGTTTTTCGCCAAATCCACTTCTTGACCATCGACAAAGATTTTGACTTTGCTGAAATTGAGCGCGTTGATGGCTTTGCCGAAATATTTGGGATAGCCGTTTTTCCACCAGCCGACGCGGGTTTTGTCGGGGAACCACACGCCCGCGATGTAGGTACCCAAGTGGCTGTCGGCGGAGTAGGTTTCTTCAAAGTTGCCGCGCATGCCCATATAGCCGTTGCCCAAACTGGTCAGGCTCTCTTGCAGCCGTTTGTGTTCTTTTTCCAGTTTTACCGAACGCAGCGTCCAAGGGCTGATTTCCATGATTCTTGTATACATTTATGAAGCTCCTGTTATTAAAATTGTAAGTTCGGCAAAGGTTTCAGACGGCCTTTGCCGATGGTATGGATGGATTATTCGCCGTGGGTCTCTTTAATCAGACATACAGAGAAGGCTCCCAGTAACAAGACCGCGCCTGCAACCAAGAACATGGTTGCCTGATGGCTGCCCAGCATAGGGAAGAGGATAAAGCTCAGCAGGGAGGCGACGATTTGAGGCATACAGATAGAGCCGTTAAACAGACCCAAATAAGTACCCATGTGTTTGCCGGAGAGGGCATTGGTTACAATCGTCAAAGGATAGGTAATGATACCTGCCCACGCGATGCCGATTAAAGTATAAGACAGGATTAATGCGTATTGATTGTGGATGAAGAAAATAGAGAAGAAACCGAGCGCGCCTAAAGCCAAGCAACCGAAATAGCCGACTTTATGGTATTGATTCGGTACTTTTGCCAGAATAAACGAGCAGATAACGGCAGCAATGGATTGTACCGCCGCCAAAACGCCGTACCAGTTGCCCGCTTCCTGATAGCCTACGGAAGAAGCATCAGTTGTCTGCCAAACGTTTTCTGCAATCGCGCCTGCCGAGTAAGTCCACATATATTGGAAGGCAAACCAGCAGAAGAATTGCACCAAAGTGACTGTCCAAAACGCTTTAGGTGCGGTTTTTAAGAGTTCGAACCAGTTGGCTTTTTCCTGATTTGCTGCTACGTCGATACCGTGGTAGCGGGCGTAGGTTTCCGGGTCATACTCTTTGACTTTGAAGATGGTGAACGCACTGGTAATAATCAGCAACGCTGCGCCCACATAGAATGCCACGACCACGGTCTGCGGCACGACGCCTTTCTCGGCAGTGTTCGCCAAACCGATATACGCGAACACAAACGGCAGAATCGCCGCCACAACCGCGCCCGTATTCGCTAAGAAACTTTGAATCCCGTAGGCGTAGCTTTTCTGCTCCTCATTGACCATATCGCCAACCATCATCTTAAACGGCTGCATCGCCATATTGGAGGATACGTCCAACAGCGCAATCATCAACGCGCCAAACGACAAAGCCGCCAAAGAAGCGTAGCCAAAACCGAAGCTGCCCGAGTTCGGCATCAGAATCATGACGATAACCGCAATCAGCGTACCGTAAAGCAGATAGGGCAGACGACGGCCACCCAAGCGCGGCATCCAAGTGCGGTCTGAGTAGTAGCCCACAATCGGCTGAACCAACATACCGGCCAATGGGGGCAGAATGAAAAACCAGCCCAAATTGTGCGGGTCAGCGCCTAAAGTTTGAAAAATTCGGCTCATTTGTGAGCTTTGCAGGGTAAAGGCCGTCTGAACGCCTAGATAGCCGAAGCTCAGCATCCAAATCGTACTTTTTGCCAGTGACGGCAAACCTTGTTTTGCTGTTTTTTGCGTATTTTCCGACATGAGGTAAATCCTTTTTTTGAAAAGTATTTTTATTGAGAAATCTGAAATGTTCCTTGGTGTGGTGTTCTCTGTCGTTATTGTTTGTGTGTGTACTTTCAAGGATATGGGTGCATTTTATGAAGTGCGCCGGATATTGGCAATGCCAGTTCAAGGATAAACTGGCTTAAATCAAATTTTCTGCGGTTTGGCATTGATACCGTCGGGCAATGAGGGTATCGGTTCGGATCGGTGTATATGTTGATGCTTATTTCTATTTTCAGACGGCATTTGAACAAGCAAGTATTGGGGCAATAGGTTAAAATGGGCCGTCTGAAATTTGTTTGACGGAAACGAGAAAACTATGTCCCAACAATACGTCTATTCTATGCTGCGCGTGAGCAAGGTTGTGCCGCCGCAAAAAACCATTATTAAAGACATTTCCCTTTCATTTTTCCCCGGTGCAAAAATCGGTTTGCTCGGTTTGAACGGTGCGGGTAAATCTACTGTACTGCGGATTATGGCGGGTGTGGATAAAGAATTTGAGGGTGAAGCCGTACCAATGGGCGGCATCAAAATCGGTTATCTGCCGCAAGAGCCGGAGCTTGATCCTGAAAAAACCGTGCGCGAGGAAGTGGAAAGCGGTTTGGGCGAAGTGGCGGCGGCGCAGAAACGTTTGGAAGAAGTGTATGCCGAGTATGCCAACCCTGATGCGGATTTTGACGCGTTGGCGGAAGAGCAGGGCCGTCTGGAAGCGATTATTGCGGCGGGTTCGTCTACCGGCGGCGGTGCAGAGCATGAATTGGAAATCGCTGCCGACGCTCTGCGCCTGCCTGATTGGGATGCCAAAATCGGCAATTTGTCCGGCGGTGAAAAACGCCGCGTTGCCTTGTGCAAACTCTTGTTGAGCAAGCCCGATATGCTTTTGCTGGACGAGCCGACCAACCACTTGGATGCGGAATCGGTCGAATGGCTGGAGCAATTCCTCGTACGCTTCCCCGGTACAGTCGTTGCGGTAACACACGACCGCTACTTCTTGGACAACGCCGCCGAATGGATTTTGGAACTTGACCGCGGACACGGTATTCCGTGGAAAGGCAATTACTCGTCTTGGCTGGAGCAGAAAGAAAAACGCTTGGAAAACGAGGCGAAATCCGAAGCTGCACGCGTGAAAGCGATGAAGCAGGAGTTGGAATGGGTGCGCCAAAATGCCAAAGGCCGCCAAGCCAAGTCTAAAGCGCGTTTGGCTCGTTTTGAAGAAATGAGCAACTACGAATACCAAAAACGCAACGAAACTCAGGAAATCTTTATCCCTGTTGCCGAGCGTTTGGGAAACGAAGTCATTGAATTTGTGAATGTTTCCAAATCGTTCGGCGACAAAGTGCTGATTGACGATTTGAGCTTTAAAGTGCCTGCTGGCGCGATTGTCGGTATCATCGGTCCGAATGGCGCGGGTAAATCGACGCTGTTCAAAATGATTTCGGGCAAAGAGCAGCCTGATTCCGGCGAAGTGAAAATCGGTCAAACCGTGAAAATGAGCTTGATCGACCAAAGCCGCGAAGGTTTGCAAAACGACAAAACCGTGTTCGACAACATCGCCGAAGGCCGCGACATTTTGCAGGTTGGTCAGTTTGAAATTCCAGCCCGCCAATATTTGGGACGCTTCAACTTCAAAGGCAGCGACCAAAGCAAAATTGCAGGTCAATTGTCTGGTGGCGAACGCGGCCGTCTGCACTTGGCAAAAACCTTGTTGAGCGGCGGTAATGTGTTGCTGCTGGACGAACCGTCTAACGACCTCGACGTGGAAACCCTGCGCGCGCTGGAAGATGCATTGCTGGAATTTGCCGGCAGCGTGATGGTGATTTCGCATGACCGTTGGTTCCTTGACCGTATCGCTACGCATATTTTGGCTTGTGAAGGCGACTCTAAATGGGTGTTCTTTGACGGCAACTATCAGGAATACGAAGCCGACAAGAAACGCCGTTTGGGCGAAGAGGGCGCGAAACCGAAACGTATCCGTTACAAACCGGTAACACGTTAATTAGGTTTAAACCAAAAGGCCGTCTGAAACTTTTAATGTTTCAGACGGCCTTTTATTTTTGATGTTTATGATTGTTTTCTTAATTGCGGATGGTTTTCCAATGTATCAATGATGATTTCAATCATGCGTGGGGCAG
>NZ_JBQCWY010000075.1:0-10162 GCF_051956955.1 Neisseria sp. P0021.S005
AATCCAAAGCCAGTTCACACAAATAAAAACTGCGTGCCTGGTCTGTTACGGCATTGCCTGACATATTGGGTGCCATATCACAGATTACAAGGTCTAACGGACGATTATCCAATAAGGCTTCAAACTGTTCCAAAACAGCATCTTCCCTAAAGTCGCCCTGAATAAACGACACGCCTTCAATAGCATCCATCGGCAAAATATCCAAAGCAAACACTGCCCCTGTTTTACCGACCAGCTTGGCCGCTACCTGTGACCAACTTCCCGGCGCGCTGCCCAAATCCGCCAAAACCGTACCCGGCTTGATTAATTTATCTTTTTGATTGATTTCCAATAATTTATAAGCCGCTCTGGCACGATATCCGTCTTTTTGTGCCATATGGACATAATGATCGTTGACGTGCTCATGCAGCCATGCTTTTGAAGATTTTGAGCGTACAGCCATCTTGATTTGAAATGCTTAAGTTGAAATCAGCATTGTACGTTATTTCCCCCGTAAATGTTCTAAATCGCGTACAATATAGCCATTATTCTTTTTAATTGGATACTTATCAAAATGAGCGACAACAAACTAAGCACCAAAGAAATTTTGGCCTTGAAAGCCCAAGCACACCACCTTCATCCCGTTGTTATTGTTGGCCAACAAGGTTTGACCGACTCCGTCATTAAAGAAACCGACGCCGCATTGACAGCACACGAATTGATTAAAGTCCGTGTTTTTGGCGATGATCGTGCTGAACGTATTGAAATTTGTGATGCCCTGTGTGAAACACTGGGTGCTCAACTGGTGCAACATATTGGCAAATTACTTGTTTTGTGGCGTAAAAAACCGGATGATAAATAATTTAAACTGAATAAACAGCAGAAGTATTTTCTCAACCCACTTTATCATATCCTTCTGTTGTATTTATGCAGCATAAAAAAAATTATTCCATTATTCTAAGTATAAAAGTACAAATACGGTTGCCTGTTTTTGTAAATAACCTCAAAATTACAAAATCATAACGGCCGCACCCTGTCGGCCGATTATTTTATTCCTAATCCTTCACAAAATATAAAAGCAAACCGATGAATGCTCAACAATATGAAGAATCTTTTCTGCTAGCAGAAAAATTAATCACTCAAGACCCACCTGACTTTGCACGAGCCATCCCATTGCTCTGCGAAGCAGCAGAAGCCGGGCATGTTGAGGCTGCATTTCAGCTGGCAGGATGCCTGTTCGAAAACCAAGAAAACGAACAAGATTTAGCAATTGCAGTTGAATATTTAAAACAAGCGGCAAGAGCCGGTCATCCCTATGCCCGCTACAATCTTCTCCAATTACAAGAAAATAACGGCGCAGAAGTAGAAACGCTTATTTCAGCCTATCAAGAACTTGCCAAAGAAGACTTGGTCCCGGCCCAGCTGCGCCTGATGCGTTTATATGCGGATAGCGGCAATGACCAAGAAGCAGTCAAATGGGCATTGAAAGCTGCCGAGCAACAAAACCCTCAGGCGCAATATTTCTTAGCCCAACACTACCAATACTCAAGCACCCCTGATTTAGAATACTCCCATAAACTCTACCAGCAATCTGCCGCACAGGGGTTTATTGCAGCACACTGGCAACTTGGTCTTCAATATAAATTGGGTCAAGGTGTCGCACAAAATCCTGAAAAAGCAATCGAACATTTACGCATTGCCGCCAATTACGACATTGTTCCGGCGCAAACTTCTCTTGCAGAACTCTTAGTCGCATCAAATCCTGCTGAAGCATTGGAATGGTTTGAAAAAGCTGCCGCACAAGGTGACAGCAATGCGCATGTAGCACTTGCCGAAATCTATCTTTTGGGAAAAAACACCGAGCGAAACCCTCAAAAAGCCTATCAACACGCCAAGTCTGCTGCGGACCAAAATGATCCGGAAGGCTTGCGCCTTTTGGGAGATATCCATCGCTACGGATTGGGACGAGCAGTTGATGCAAACACCGCCCGTCAGTATTATCAACGCGCAGCCGACTTAGGCAATCTTGTCGCTTACCAAAAACTTCTATCTGACAGTGCGTTGAATAACCAGCAAAACTATGAGTTAACCAAAGAAATCGCCCTCCAACGTCAAGAGGCCGAGCGCCTATACAAACTGGCATTTGCAGCGCACTATGGCTTAAAACGTCAACAAAATTACGCTGAAGCACTGGATCTATACCATCAATCCGCAGAACATGGACACAGCAAATCCCAAACCAATCTTGGCATGATGTATTACAGTGGACAAGGTGTACCTGTCGACTATGCCCAAGCTGCAAAATGGTTTGAAGCTGCAGCCAAACAAAGGGATACAATGGCCCAATATAATCTTGCCTGTCTCTATTACCACGGCCTAGGTGTAGAGAAAGACATCAATAACGCATGTTTTTGGCTGCAAGAAGCCATCCAACATGGACATGAGCAGCAAGATGTTCTCAAAGAGCTTTTAGCTCAATGGAAGCAATTTGCCCAAAAATCCTCTGCAGTTTAAAGGCCGTCTGAAATTCTAACTTCCTACATAAATGACATGTTCAGAGCTAAACTAAAAGCCTGTACATGTCATTTTTTCATTTACTCTTCCTAAATAATTATCATCTTCAAATCCCATTTCCTCTTAATCTCTTTAAAGTCTTCAGACGGCCTATTCTCTTTGTAAAGAATCAGATAATCTAAATTTTCTCTTTCAAACCCTAAATCCAATATAAACTTTCAATTTAAAACGAAATTTGAAAAATATTTTTCGTATTCGAATCCATTTACTCAAATATCTGATGCTTTTTTACTGTATCCACTCAATATCCCGATTTAAAAACAAGCTCCATAACTCTTTTAAAAAATCTTATTTTAACCTTTACATCCTATCAATATCTACAGCATGATTTGCCAGTTTGCCCAATTACTGATAGCATTTGCAGGTTGGCCGGTTCGCAAAAAGTTCTATTCTTTCTGATTTTTCATCAACGGTTATAACGTATTGAAAACATTTCAGTAATTAAGACTTTTTCGAATTTGACTCTAGGAATTTTCGTTTTTAACTCATATATGTTCACAAACGAAAATATCGGAGTAATACTCCGTCATTGAAAAACACTCAACACAAGGATAGATATTATGTCCACCCAATTACACGATGTTGACCCAATTGAAACCAAAGAATGGTTAGACGCGTTAAGCTCTGTTTTAGAATATGAAGGCAGCGAACGCGCCCAGTATCTGCTGGAAAGTTTGGTCAAATACAGCCGTGACAAAGGCATCCGTATGCCCCATGGCACCACTACTCCATACTTGAACACCGTTTCCGTTGAAGACGAAAAAGGCATCCCTGGCGACCAAAACATCGAACACCGTATCCGTGCATTCGTTCGTTGGAACGCTGCCGCTATCGTTTTGCGCGCAGGTAAAAAAGATTTGGAATTGGGTGGACACATTGCATCTTTCCAATCAGCCGCCACTATGTACGAAGTCGGCTTCAACCACTTCTGGAAAGCTAAAGGTGAAGGCGAAGAAGGCGATTTGGTATTCTTCCAAGGCCACGTTGCCCCTGGTATCTACGCACGCGCTTTCGTTGAAGGCCGTCTGACTGAAGACCAATTGAACAACTTCCGTCAAGAAGTTGCCGGTCATGGTCTGCCTTCCTATCCTCACCCTCACCTGTTGCCTGACTTCTGGCAATTCCCAACCGTATCTATGGGTCTTGGCCCATTGATGGCGATTTACCAAGCCCGTTTCCTGAAATACTTGGAATCTCGCGGCCTAGCTAAAACCAAAGGCCGTAAAGTATGGGTATTCTGTGGCGACGGCGAAATGGATGAACCTGAAAGCCAAGGTGCTATTGCTCTGGCTTCACGCGAAGGCTTGGATAACCTGGTATTCGTCATCAACTGTAACCTGCAACGTTTGGACGGTCCAGTACGCGGTAACGGCAAAATCATTCAAGAGCTGGAAGGCAACTTTGCCGGCGCCGGCTGGAATGTTGTGAAAGTCATCTGGGGTCGTCGTTGGGACCGCCTCTTGGCAAAAGACAAAGATGGCATCCTGCGCAAACGTATGGAAGAGTGCCTGGACGGTGACTACCAAACTTACAAATCCAAAGACGGTGCATACGTTCGCGAACACTTCTTCAATACGCCTGAACTGAAAGCATTGGTCGCCGATATGACTGATGAACAAATTTGGGCATTGAACCGCGGTGGTCACGACCCTCAAAAAGTGTACAACGCTTACGACCGCGCAGTGAACCACGCCGACGGCAAACCTACTGTCATTTTGGCTAAAACCATTAAAGGTTACGGCATGGGTGCATCCGGCGAAGGTCAAAACGTTGCTCACCAAGCCAAGAAAATGGACAAAGCTTCTCTGAAACAATTCCGTGATCGCTTTGACATTCCTGTTACCGACGAGCAAATCGACAGTGGCAACCTGCCTTACCTGACTTTTGCTCCCGACAGCGAAGAATACAAATACCTGCATGCACGCCGTGAAGCTTTGGGTGGCTACCTGCCTCAACGCAAACCTACCCAAGAAGTTCTGGAAGTGCCTGAACTGTCAGCATTTGAGACTCAACTGAAATCCAGCGGTGACCGTGAATTCTCAACCACCATGGCTTTCGTCCGCATCCTGTCTACTTTGTTGAAAGACAAAAAAATCGGCAAACGCGTGGTGCCTATCGTTCCAGATGAAAGCCGTACGTTCGGTATGGAAGGTATGTTCCGTCAATACGGTATTTGGAACCCTAAAGGCCAACAATACACTCCTCAAGATAAAGACCAACTGATGTTCTATAAAGAATCTGTTGACGGTCAAATCTTGCAAGAAGGTATTAACGAACCAGGTGCTATGGCTGACTGGATTGCTGCTGCGACCAGCTACGCAAACAACGACTTTGCCATGATTCCTTTCTACATCTACTACTCTATGTTCGGTTTCCAACGCGTCGGCGACTTGGCATGGGCAGCAGGCGATATGCATGCACGCGGTTTCCTGCTGGGTGGTACAGCCGGCCGTACAACACTGAATGGCGAAGGTTTGCAACATGAAGACGGCCACAGCCACATTCAAGCAGATTTGATTCCAAACTGTGTAACTTACGATCCGACATTCCAATATGAAGTAGCCGTTATCGTACACGATGGCTTGCGCCGTATGTATGTTAACCACGAAGACGTGTTCTACTACATCACCCTGATGAATGAAAACTATACCCATCCGGACATGCCTGAAGGCGTAGAACAAGACATCCTGAAAGGTATGTACTTGCTGAAAGCCGGCGGCAAAGGCGATAAAAAAGTCCAATTGATGGGTTCCGGTACCATCCTGCAAGAAGTCATTGCCGGTGCCGAATTGTTGAAAGCCGACTTCGGCGTAGAAGCAGACATCTGGTCTTGCCCATCATTCAACCAGCTGCACCGCGATGCCATCGAAGTGGAACGCTTCAATCGTCTGAACCCATTGGAAACTGCAAAAGTACCGTTTGTTACTTCTCAACTGCAAGGTCATGACGGTCCGGTTATTGCCGCTACCGACTACATCCGCAGCTATGCTGACCGTATCCGTGCCTACATCCCTAACGACTACCACGTCTTGGGTACCGATGGCTTCGGTCGTTCCGACAGCCGTGCCAACCTGCGCAGCTTCTTCGAAGTTGACCGCTACAACGTTGCCGTTGCTGCATTGAGCGCTCTGGCCGAACAGGGCAAAGTCAGCAAAGAAACCGTTCAACAAGCCATTGAAAAATATGGTATTAAAGCCGATGCAGCTCCTAGCTGGAAACGCTAATTGATGTTTCAGACGGCCTGTTAACATTAGGCCGTCTGAAAACCAAATGTTTGAATGGTTTGAACAGACAAACTGTACCGATGCCGTGTGAAACAGTTTTCAGACGGCATCAAACTGAAAATATTAAAGGAACTCAAATGAGTATCGTAGAAATCAAAGTCCCTGATATCGGCGGTCATGAAAACGTCGACATCATCGCTGTAGAAGTTAAAGCAGGCGACACCATTGCCGTTGACGACACCCTGATTACTTTAGAAACCGACAAAGCCACTATGGACGTACCTGCCGATGCAGCCGGTGTCGTGAAAGAAGTTAAAGTTAAAGTTGGCGATAAAATCTCTGAAGGCGGTGTTATTCTGACCGTTGAAACCGATGCCGCCGCTGCCGATGCAGCCCCGGCTCCTGCAGCTCCCGCTGCCGATGCAGCCCCGGCTCCTGCAGCTCCCGCTGCCGCTCCTGCCGCAGCCCCTGCAGGCGGGGCAACTGTAAAAGTTGTTGTCCCGGATATTGGCGGTCATACAGATGTAGACATTATTGCCGTTGAAATTAAAGTTGGCGACACTGTTGCCGTTGACGACACTCTGATTACTCTGGAAACCGACAAAGCCACTATGGACGTACCATGTACAGAAGCCGGTGTTGTTAAAGCCGTATTTGTAAAAGTTGGCGACAAAGTATCTGAAGGTTCTGCCATTATCGAAGTAGAAACCGCCGGTTCCGCCGCAGCTGCTCCTGCTCCTGCCGCTCAAGCTGCCGCACCTGCACCAGCCGCTGCTCCGGCTCCTGCTGCTCCCGCACCAGCCGCTACGCCTGCTCCAGCTGCACCTGCAGCTGCCAAAATTGACGAAGCTGCTTTTGCCAAAGCCCATGCAGGTCCTTCCGCACGTAAACTGGCGCGCGAATTGGGTGTAGATTTGGGTCAAGTTAAAGGTACCGGTCTGAAAGGCCGTATCATGGGCGAAGACGTTAAAGCCTTCGTTAAATCCGTTATGCAAAGCGGTGCAGGCAAACCTGCCGCTGCCTCTTTGGGCGGTGGTCTGGACTTGTTGCCATGGCCTAAAGTTGACTTCTCTAAATTCGGCAGCGTCGAAGTTAAAGAACTGTCTCGCATTAAGAAAATCTCTGGTCAAAACCTGTCTCGCAACTGGGTTGTGATTCCTCACGTTACCGTACACGAGGAAGCGGATATGACCGAATTGGAAGAATTCCGCAAACAGCTGAACAAAGAATGGGAACGCGAAGGCGTGAAACTGTCTCCATTGGCCTTCATCATTAAAGCCTCTGTTGCTGCACTGAAAGCCTTCCCTGAATTCAACGCCTCTTTGGATGGCGACAACTTGGTGCTGAAAAACTACTTCAACATCGGTTTCGCAGCAGACACGCCAAACGGCTTGGTTGTTCCAGTAATCAAAGACGTGGATCAAAAAGGCTTGAAACAAATCAGCCAAGAGCTGACCGAATTGTCTAAAAAAGCCCGCGAAGGCAAGCTCAAACCACAAGAAATGCAAGGCGCATGCTTTACCATTTCCAGCTTGGGCGGTATCGGCGGTACAGGCTTCACGCCAATCGTGAATGCTCCTGAAGTTGCCATCTTGGGCGTGTGCAAATCCCAAATTAAACCGGTTTGGAACGGCAAAGAATTCGCTCCTCGCCTGATGTGCCCATTGAGCCTGTCCTTCGACCACCGCGTCATCGACGGTGCCGCCGGTATGCGCTTTACCGTATTCCTGGCTAACCTGTTGAAAGACTTCCGCCGCATTACTCTGTAATCCGAGCATTTTCAGACGGCCTTTTTACTCAGGCCGTCTGAAAAAAGAAGTCCGAACATCATTCAGAAAGATTAGACATGAGCTTAGTTGAATTAAAAGTGCCCGACATTGGCGGTCACGAAAACGTAGATATTATTGCGGTTGAAGTAAATGTAGGCGACACCATTGCTGTGGACGATACCCTGATTACTTTGGAAACCGATAAAGCCACTATGGACGTACCTGCCGAAGTTGCAGGTGTCGTTAAAGAAGTTAAAGTTAAAGTCGGCGATAAAATCTCCGAAGGCGGCTTGATTGCAGTCGTTGAAGCCGAAGGTGCGGCTGCCGCTCCTAAAGCCGAAGCACCAGCTGCTCCTGCGCAAGAAGCACCTAAAGCAGCCGCTCCTGCTCCTCAAGCTGCTCAATTCGGCGGTTCTGCCGATGCCGAATACGACGTAGTTGTATTGGGTGGCGGCCCTGGCGGTTATTCTGCTGCATTTGCCGCTGCTGACGAAGGCTTGAAAGTTGCCATCGTCGAGCGTTACAAAACTTTGGGCGGCGTTTGCTTGAACGTTGGCTGTATCCCTTCCAAAGCCCTGTTGCACAATGCTGCCGTTATCGATGAAGTGCGTCACTTGGCTGCCAACGGTATCAAATACCCAGAGCCTGAACTCGATATCGACATGCTGCGTGCTTACAAAGACGGCGTGGTTTCCCGTTTGACTACCGGTTTGGCAGGCATGGCCAAAGGCCGTAAAGTAGACGTTATCCAAGGCGACGGCCAATTCTTAGATCCGCACCACTTGGAAGTGTCGCTGACTACCGGCGACGTGTACGAGCAAGCGACTCCTACCGGCGAGAAAAAAATCGTTGCCTTCAAAAACTGTATCATTGCAGCAGGTAGCCGCGTAACCAAACTGCCTTTCATTCCTGAAGATCCACGCATCATCGATTCCAGCGGTGCACTGGCTCTGAAAGAAGTACCAGGCAAACTGTTGATCATCGGCGGTGGTATTATCGGTCTCGAAATGGGTACGGTTTACAGCACTTTGGGGTCTCGCCTGGATGTTGTTGAAATGATGGACGGCCTGATGCAAGGCGCAGACCGCGACTTGGTTAAAGTATGGCAAAAACAAAACGAATACCGTTTTGACAACATCATGATCAACACCAAAACTGTTGCTGTTGAGCCTAAAGAAGACGGCGTTTACGTTACTTTTGAAGGTGCAAATGCGCCTAAAGAGCCACAACGTTACGATGCCGTATTGGTGGCTGCCGGTCGTGCGCCTAACGGCAAACTCATCAGCGCCGAAAAAGCAGGCGTTGCTGTAACTGACCGCGGCTTCATCGAAGTGGACAAACAAATGCGCACCAACGTGCCGCACATCTACGCTATCGGCGACATCGTCGGTCAACCGATGTTGGCACACAAAGCCGTTCACGAAGGCCACGTTGCTGCGGAAAACTGTGCCGGCCATAAAGCCTACTTTGACGCGCGCGTTATTCCGGGTGTTGCTTACACTTCTCCTGAAGTGGCATGGGTTGGCGAAACCGAGTTGTCTGCCAAAGCTTCCGGCCGCAAAATTACCAAAGCCAACTTCCCATGGGCTGCTTCCGGCCGTGCAATTGCCAACGGTTGCGACAATGGTTTCACCAAGCTGATTTTTGATGCTGAAACCGGCCGCATCATCGGTGGCGGTATCGTTGGTCCTAACGGCGGCGATATGATCGGTGAAGTCTGCTTGGCGATTGAAATGGGCTGTGATGCCGCCGATATCGGTAAAACCATCCACCCACACCCAACCCTGGGAGAATCCATCGGTATGGCTGCGGAAGTGGCATTGGGCGTATGTACCGACCTACCGGCTCAGAAAAAGAAATAAGTTCACTCAAATAAAATTTGAACGAACTTGATGGAACAAAGGCCGTCTGAATGTTTCAGACGGCCTTTTTGCAAACAAGGAGACTTAATATGAAAAAAATCGAAGCTATTATCAAACCTTTCAAACTCGACGATGTACGCGAAATCCTGACTGAAATCGGCATTACCGGCATGACCGTCAGCGAAGTCAAAGGTTTCGGCCGCCAAAAAGGCCATACGGAAATTTATCGCGGCGCAGAATACGCAGTTGATTTCCTGCCTAAAGTGAAAATCGAATTGGTATTGGCTGACGACAAAGTCGATCAGGCTGTTGATGCCATTTTAGAAACCGCACATTCCGGCAAAATCGGTGACGGTAAAATCTTCATTTATCCGGTTGAAGAAGCTATCCGTATCCGTACCGGTGAACGCTCGGAAGCAGCGCTTTAATAGAAATCGCAAAACACAGAATACAAATGCCGTCTGAAAATAAGTCGTAGCGTGGTTTGCTCAGGACTTATTTTTCAGACGGCATTAATTGAATACCCCCCATTCTCTAAAGTCTATCCAAGTAAACCTATTATCGAAAACTTCACGCTATCAAGCATGGAGGAGTTCGAGGCAATGCTTCACCTGACCTTCGTGAACGACTTTACCGTATCAAATAACTCTTTCCAAAGCAGGGCTAACCCCAATCCCATACTTGCAAAACCTCAACGCCCTCCTTTTAAAATCAATTCTTCGCATTTTTTCCTATTCTTGTTGTTGCCTAACTT
>NZ_JBQCWY010000076.1:0-10114 GCF_051956955.1 Neisseria sp. P0021.S005
ATAAATTCGTCCGCATCCAGCGGAAAAACGAAATCTATCGCTTCATCTTTTGCTACAAGCTGCTTCATAAGCAGGTTTACCAATTGCTCTTGATTGTACTTGAGCGCTTGATATTGATAGATAAATATCGGCAAACCTTCTTCTTTCAATTGAATCAGGATTTCCCTTGTTCCATCGCTGCTGCCGTGATCGATGATGTGCATTTCATCCATCAGCTCGAGATTATGACGGACAAACGATTCGATAACGTCGTTTTCGTTGCGCACCATGCTGATGCTGATTAGTTTTTTTCCCATAAATTATGCAATGTATTGATAGGTTTTAATCATTTTTCAGACGGCCTTAATCCAGCCGGCAATGCGTTTTTCAATCGCTTCGGCACTCAAACCCAAGTCGTCCAGCAGTTTTTTCGGGTCGCCGTGTTCGGTAACTTTGTCTTCTACACCCAACAGCAACACCGGTTTGCAGATGCCGTGTTTCGCCAACACTTCCAACACCGCGCTGCCTGCGCCGCCTTGTTCGGCATTCTCTTCAGCGGTAACGATGTAGTCATGGCTTCGGGCAAGACGGACGATCAGTTCTTCATCTATCGGTTTGACAAAGCGCATGTCGGCAACGGTCGCGTTCAGCTTGTCGGCGGCGGTCAATGATGGGGCAACCATGCTGCCAAAGGCGATAATGGCAATTTTCTCGCCTTCGCGACGGATGATGCCTTTACCGATTTCAACGGTTTCCAGGCCGTCTGAAACGGTTGCGCCCGTGCCTGTACCGCGCGGATAACGGACGGCAGACGGCGAATTTGCCTGATAGCAGGTTGAGAGCAGCAGGCGGCATTCGTTTTCGTCGCTTGGTGCGGCAATAATCATATTCGGCACGCAACGCAAAAAGCTCAAGTCGTACAAACCGGCATGGGTCGGGCCGTCTGCACCGACAATACCTGCACGGTCGATGGCGAACAAAACAGGTAGGTTTTGCAAAGCAACGTCATGTACCAACTGGTCGTAAGCGCGTTGCAGGAAAGTGGAGTAAATCGCCACGACGGGCTTGATGCCTTCACATGCCAAACCGCCGGCAAAGGTAACGGCGTGTTGCTCGGCGATGCCGACGTCGAAATAGCGGTCGGGGAATCGCTGTTCAAACTCAACCAAGCCGCTGCCCTCGCGCATGGCAGGCGTGATGGCAACCAAACGCTCGTCAGCCGCCGCTTGGTCGCACAGCCATTGGCCGAAAACTTGCGTATAAGTCGGTTTAGCCGCGGCAGGTTTGACTTCCGGCGCAGGCACTTCGCTCGGCAGCTTGGAGACAGCATGGTATTTGACAGGGTCGTTTTCGGCGAATTTGTAGCCGTTGCCTTTTTTGGTGATGACGTGCAGCAACTGAGGGCCTTTGCGGCCGCGCAAGTCTTTTAATACGTCCACCAGATTTTCAACGTTGTGGCCGTCCACCGGGCCGGTGTAACGGAAACCGAAGTTTTCAAACAAAGACAGCGACTGTTTGGCATGTTCCGCTTCGCCTGCCAAGGTTTTGATTTTGTTTTCGACTTTTTGGGCAAGCTCCATCGCTCCGGGCAATTTATCTAATACTTTGCTCGATTGGGCTTTGATGGTGCTCAATAGGCCGTGCATATCGCGCACGACGTTGCTGGCAAGATATTTCGGCAGCGCGCCGACATTGGGGGAAATCGACATTTCGTTGTCGTTGAGGATAACCAGCAAATCGACATCCATATCGCCTGCGCAGTTCAGGGCTTCAAACGCCTGACCCGCCGTCATGGCGCCGTCGCCGATGATAGCGACGCTGCGGCGGTTATTGCCCAACTGTTTGTCCGCAACGGCCATGCCCAAAGCCGCGCCTATGGATGTGGAAGAATGCCCCACGCCGAACGCGTCGTATTCCGACTCGCTGCGTTTTGGGAAACCCGCCAAACCGCCGTATTGGCGCATGGTGTGCATTTGATTTTTGCGGCCGGTGAGGATTTTGTGCGGATAGCTTTGATGGCCGACATCCCAGACCAAATGGTCTTCTGGCGTGTCGTACACATAATGCAGCGCCACCGTCAGCTCGACCGCGCCCAAGTTACTGGCGAAATGGCCGCCCGTCTTACCGACGGAATCCAACAGAAATTCGCGCAATTCGGCGGCGACTTGCGGCAGCTGTTTTTTCTCCAGACAGCGCAAATCCTGAGGCGTATCGATAATATCGAGCAAAGGGCTTGGGTTCATGATTTTTGGCGGTGATTTTTTGTGTAACGGACGATTATATCAAGAGATTGCACAACTTGTTACAAATGCTTTCAGACGGCCCGAACCTTTATCCTTTATAATACTGCCAACTGAAAACACAAGGCCGTCTGAAATGACCCAAAACGCAAACAACCTCTGCTGGCTCGATATGGAAATGACCGGCCTCAACCCGGAACACGACCGCATTATCGAAGTCGCCATGATCATTACCGATTCCGATTTGAACGTACTGGCACAATCGGACGTTTACGTCATCCATCAAAGCGACGAGTTGCTCGACGGCATGGACGAGTGGAACACCGCCACCCACGGCCGCACCGGTCTGACCCAACGCGTGCGCGAATCCAAACTGACCGAAGCTGAAGTCGAGCAAAACCTGTTGGACTTCATGTCCGCATGGATACCCGAGAAATCCACGCCCATGTGCGGCAACTCCATCCATCAAGACCGCCGCTTCATGGTCAAATACATGCCGCGTTTGGAAGCCTATTTCCACTACCGCAACTTAGACGTGTCCACGCTGAAAGAGTTGGCCAAACGCTGGAATCCGGCCGTCGCCAAAAGCGTGGTCAAACGCGGTTCGCACAAGGCATTGGACGACATCCTCGAAAGCATCGAAGAAATGCGCCATTATCGCGAGCATTTCCTCAAACTCCCTTCCGAACAATAATCCCAAGGTCGTCTGAAACAGGTTTTACACCGTTCAGACGGCCTCATCAGCTTCCCTCATCTCATGAAAATCACCAAAATTTTTACCTTCGATTCCTCGCACATGCTCGACGGGCATGACGGCAAATGCCAAAACCTGCACGGCCACACCTACAAACTCGAAATCACTGTCTCCGCGCCCGTTATCCAAGGCGGCGCAAAAGACGGCATGGTGATGGACTTTACCGACCTGAAAGCCATCGTCAAACAACACATTACCGACCCGTTCGACCATGCCTTCATCTATCACGGCAACAACGAACGCGAAAGCCAAATCGCCGCGCTTTTGGAAGGCTGGAACATGAAAACCCTGTGCCTGCCCTGCCGCACCACAGCCGAAAACATGAGCGTAGAAATGTATGGCCGTCTGAAAAACGCCGGTGTCAAAGTGTGCAGCGTGAAATTATGGGAAACGCCGACTTCATGTGCGGAATATGAAAGAGAATAAACCGGCATTTTGTATTTTTCAGACGGCCTGTTCCCCAAACACACCCATCCGCTAAACATCAAAAGGAATCTTCATGAAAATCATCTCCACCCTCCTCGTCCTCTTCATCGCTGTCGAACATTTCTACATCGCCTGGCTCGAAATGACGCAAATCCCAAGCGAAAAAGCGTCAGAGCTGTTCAATATGCCTTACGAATTTATGGAACAAAAACGCGTACAAACCCTGTTTTCCAACCAAGGCCTGTACAACGGCTTCCTCGCCATCGGCTTGGTATGGGCTCGCTTTGCCGCACCTGACAACGCCGTTTACGGCGCGACCATCCTGTTCCTCGGCTTTGTCCTCATCGCCGCCGCATGGGGCGCGTTTTCATCCGGCAATAAAGGCATTTTGCTCAAACAAGGCTTGCCGGCATTTTTGGCCGCAGCAGCCGTCATTGCCGCTTAAGCACACACCAGCCATTCTTTCCTATTGAACTGACAGAAAGAATGGCTGCCTCAACCGATTTCTCAAAACGCTTCACCACAACGATTCAATCCCGCACACCCGACATTCATGACCATTCACATCACGCCGAACAATCCCCAATACCGCATTGTCGAAATATTTGAAAGCCTGCAAGGCGAAGGCTGGAATACAGGCATGCCCGCCGTTTTCATCCGTTTGGGCAAATGCAATCTCGCGTGCAGCTGGTGCGATACCGACTACCTCAAATTCGGCATGATGAGCCTGTCCGATATTTTGGGCCGTCTGAAAACCTACACGGCGCGCAATATCATCATTACCGGCGGCGAACCCACCATCCAACCGCATTTGGATACCCTGCTCAACACACTCAAAGCCGAAGGCTATTTCCTGTGTATCGAAACCAACGGCCTCAACCCCGCACCGCCGCAAATCGACTACGTTGCCACCAGCCCTAAAGCCTGCTACGCCGCCAAATATGAATCCGGCTGCATCGAAAAAGCCGACGAAGTGCGCATTGTTGCCGACGGCGATGTCATTGCGTTTTGCCAAGAGATGGAACGCAAAATCCGCGCCCAACATTACTACCTCTCGCCTTGCGAGCAAGACGGTGTGATGAATATCTACGACACCATCCGCCAAATCGGCGTATTAAACAGCCGACCCGACGCCCCCGTCCATTGGCAATTGAGCGTACAAACGCATAAATGGGCAGGAATAGAATAATTCGTTTGAAATCAATTAAAAACAAAACCTTTACAAAATATTGAATGTAAATACCATTCGATATTCGACCAAATGCACTACTGGCAAAGCTCTCAGGCCGTCTGAAAACCCAATTTCAGACGGCCTTTTTTGTTACAAACCTCTTGACCGATTACATAAGATTACGTAAAGTGTGCAACAGTTTTCATAAATTGGTAAAACCAATTTACCTGATAACTGGTTGCATCTAAAAAAGTGGCAATCTTTATTCGAAAAACATCTATTACTCAACACATCGCATCAAACCGCCATTGATTGACGGTTATGGTGCCCGTTGCCCCGAGGATATTCCTATGGCTCTCTTTCTCAGTATTTTTCCCATCGTGCTGCTGATTTGGCTGATGGTTAAGAAAAACAGTATGCCGTCCTATGTCGCGCTACCGATTACCGCCGCGCTGATTTATGCCATCAAACTGTTTTATTTCGGCGACAATGCCATGTTGCTCAACGCAACGGCAGCGTCCGGCCTCGTCTCTACCCTGACCCCGATTACCGTGATTTTCGGTGCCATTATGTTCAACCGCATGATGGAAACCACCGGCTGTATCGACGTCATCCGCAAATGGCTGGCTACCATCAGCCCGAATCCGATTGCCCAGTTGATGATCATCGGCTGGTCTTTCGCCTTTATGATTGAAGGCGCATCCGGTTTCGGTACGCCTGCCGCCATTGCCGCGCCAATCCTGATGAGCTTGGGCTTCAACCCGTTAAAAGTAGCCATCTTCACTTTGGTCATGAACTCCGTACCCGTGTCCTTCGGTGCAGTAGGTACCCCGACTTGGTTCGGCTTCGCGCCTTTGGGCTTGGATCAAAAGAGCATTATGGAAATCGGTATGCAAACCGGCGTAATGCACTTCTTTGCTGGTTTCATCATCCCTGTGATCGGCTTGAGCTTCATCGTACCTTGGGCTGAAATCCGCAAAAACTTGGGCTTTATCGGTATCGCCGTATTCTCCTGTACCCTTCCTTACGTTGCATTGGCAATGGTCAATGAAGAATTCCCATCTCTGGTTGCCGGCGCAATCGGCCTGATGGTTTCCGTATTCGCAGCAAACCGCGGCTGGGGCTTGAGCAAAGATTACGCCAAAGACCCGAATGCAGAAAAAGTACCTTTCGCACAAGTTGCCAAAGCACTGGCTCCTTTGGGTATGCTGATCGGCATGCTGGTGGTCACCCGCATCAAACAGCTGGGCATCAAAGGCCTGCTGACCAGCAAAGAAGAATGGTTCAGCTTCCAACTGCCGTTTGATTTGTCCAAAATCACCGTCAGCGACTCCCTGACCATCACCTTCGGCAACATCTTCGGCCAAGGCGTCAACGCTTCCTACCAAACCCTCTACGTTCCGGCTTGGATTCCGTTTGTCTTCACCGTTTGGATTTGCATCCTGCTGTACAAAACCAAATTCAAAGACGCATGGTCTTTCTACGCTGCAACCTTCAACCAAACCAAAAAACCTCTGCTTGCCCTGATGGGTGCGCTGATTATGGTTCAACTGATGATGGTTGGCGGCGACGACTCCATGGTGAAAATCATCGGTAAAGAATTTGCCAATATGGCCGGCGAACACTGGGTGTACTTCTCCCCATACTTGGGTGCAATCGGTGCATTCTTCTCAGGCTCCAACACTGTATCCAACCTGACCTTTGGTCCGATTCAACAACAAATCGCGCTTGATACCGGCCTGTCCGTTACCCTCATCCTCGCCCTGCAATCCGTTGGCGGCGCAATGGGCAACATGGTCTGCATCAACAACATCATCGCCGTGTGCAGCGTGTTGAACGTAAACAACGCCGAAGGCGCCATCATCAAGAAAACTGTGATCCCGATGAGCATCTATGGCATCATCGCTGTGACTATCGCTTCAATTTTCTTCTTGTAAACAGCTTCATATCAAAGGCCGTCTGAATATTCAGACGGCCTTTTTTGTATTCTTTCGCTATATTTCTTAAAGAATCATTAATGTATATATTCCGCAACAACCCGCATCACCACTTTGCAACACCAAATTACGAACAACTTTCTATTAATAAACAATCGGGTAAGCATAAGTAAACACTGTTTTGCAATTTACCTAATTGCCACTACCGACAAAACGCCTAAAATACGCTTCATCTGCAAACGGAAACCCTTTCTCACTTTGCAAGATAACACACAACCCTCATATGGAGCTTAGATCATGAAATTACTTTCTGTTATCACTGCAGCCACATTGGCTACTGTTTCCTTCTCTGCTGCCGCTGCGCCTGCCGGCTTCGTTTCTTACCGTTGTGACGGCGGCAAATCACTGAACGTGATGTACGGTTTCGACCGCAGCGGTCGCGCAGTTACTGCCGACGTAAACGCCGGTGGTAAAAAAGCCTCTTTGGTTGTCGACAAAAAACGTTCTGACAGCACTGGCACTACTTTCACCAACCGTCGCGGCTATGTAATGTCTGCCGGTTTCATCGACAAAAACACCCACACTACTTCTGAAGTAGTTGGCGTGAACGCCCCTAACGGCTCATTCCTGGTGAAAAACTGCGAACCACGTCCACGTTAATCCCAGTCTTCCTATTTAGCCGAATCATCCCGGTTTGATAGAAAGGCCGTCTGAAAAACAATTTTCAGACGGCCTTTTGATTCAAGCCTATAAAAAAGAGCGTGTACCCTACACGCTCTTTTTGTTTGTTTTCCGAATCAAATACGCATCGGCATTACGATGTATTTGAAGTTCGGATTGTTTGGCACGGTAAACAGCGTTGAACGGTTAGCATCGCCGAAAGCAAGCTGCATATCGTCGGAGTGGATGTTACGCAACACGTCCATCAAGTAGCCGATGTTGAAACCGACTTCCAGTTCTCCGCCTTGGTAAGCGATTTCCAGCTCTTCGCGCGCTTCTTCCTGCTCGTTGTTGCTACATACGACACTCAGCAAACCAGGCTGCAGAAACAGTCGTGCGCCGCGGAATTTTTCATTGGCAAGAATGGCGGCACGTTCAAGCGCACCCAAAAGCTGGGTACGGGACACGAGGAAAATCTTGTCGTTATCCAAAGGAATCACGCGGTTAAAGTCAGGGAACTTGCCGTCGATGACTTTGCTGACAATAGTCGTGCCATTGCATTGGAAGCGTACTTGATTGTCCAAAAGCTCAACGGTGATGGACTCGGACGGATTGTTCAACAGCTTGAAGAGCTCCAATACCGTTTTGCGCGGCAGGATCACTTCCGTTTTCGGCAGTTCTGCCTCAATTTGGCTGGCCGCATAAGCAAGGCGGTGGCCGTCGGTTGCAACAAGGCGCAATTGGTTTCCTTCAACCTGCATCAGCAAGCCGTTGAGGTAATAGCGGATATCTTGAACCGCCATGCTGTATTGCACTTGCGAAAGCATGGTTTTGAAGGTTTCTTGAGTCAGCGAGAAAGTCGCGCTGACGTCGCTGCCGACGTTCATCAACGGAAAGTCTTCAGCAGGCAGGGTTTGCAGGGCAAAACGGGATTTGCCCGCGCGCAAAGTCAAACGGTTGTCCGCCCAATCCAGTGACACCAACGCACTGTCAGGCAGGGCGCGCAAAATGTCTTGGAATTTTTTAGCGTTGGTCGTAATGCGGAAATCGCCTGCCTGACTTTCAGGGCCGGCGGTATTGATTTGGATTTCCAAGTCGGTTGCCAAAAGTTTGGTTTGTCCGTCTTTGCTTTCCAGCAACACATTGGACAAAATCGGCAGAGTATGGCGACGTTCGACAATACCGGTAACGGCTTGCAACGGCTTGAGCAGACTGTCGCGATCGGCTTGTAAAATCAGCATGTTCCATTCCTTTGAATTTGAAATCGGTTGATTTGGGTATTTTAAAATATTTTTTGTATTCAGACGGCCTCACATTGACATCAGGCCGTCTGAATATTGCATTGGGTCAGTTCTGAATCAAAATCAGCAGTTTTTCGTAGTCTTGTGCCAATTCGGGATCTTCTTCACGCAGTTTCGCCACCGCTTTGACACCGTGCATCACGGTCGTGTGGTCGCGGCCGCCAAAGGCATCGCCGATAGAAGGCAGGCTGAGCGTGGTCAGCTCTTTGGTCAGGCTCATGGCAACTTGGCGCGGACGGGCAATGTTGCGCGTACGTTTTTTGCCTAATATATCGCTGATTTTAATACGGTAGTATTTGGCTGTCGCATCGATGATGATGTCTGCGGTAATGACTTTGTGTTTTTCGGCAATAATATCCTGTAAAGCCGTACGCGCCAAATCCATGTCGATGACAGGACGATTCATAAAACGGCTGCTGGCGCTGACACGGTTGAACGCACCTTCCAGCTCACGCACATTGGAGCGGATCAGATTGGCGATAAACAGAGCGGCTTCGTCTTCGATACTGATACCGGCTGCTTCTGCCTTTTTCTGCAAAATCGCCACGCGCATTTCCAATTCGGGCGGTTCAAGTTCCAACGTCAAACCCCATGAGAAACGGGATTTGAGACGGTCGTCCATGCCCTCGATTTTGGCAGGCAATACGTCGCACGTCAGAATCAGCTGTTTTTTCTCGTTGTGGAAATGGTTGTACAGATAGAAGAATTCTTCCATCGTGCGGTCTTTGCCTTTGATGAACTGAATATCGTCGATAATCAGCAGGTCATATTGTTTGTATTGTTGCTTGAATACATCGTAAGTATTGTTGCGCACAGCCTTCATAAAGCTGCGGATATAGTCGTCCGAGTGCATATAGCGCACTTTGGCATCAGGACGGTTTTTCAACAATTCGTTGCCGATGGCCTGCACCAAGTGGGTTTTACCCAAACCAGTACTGCCGTATAAGAAAAACGGGTTGTAGCCCTGCCCCGGATTTTCAGCAATCGCTTGGGCGGCTGCGGCGGCAAGGCGGTTGCCCTTACCTTCCACCAAAGTTTCAAATGTATAGTCGCGCGACAGATTGGTCTGTTCGTAGCGCGCTTCTTCCGCATCGTGTTGTGCGTCGGTTTTGGCTTTGGCAACTGCTTTAGACTCAGCCGGAGCGGCAGTTTGCACTTGAGGCTCATGCGGCAGGTTTTTCATGCGTTGTGCCAAAATCTCGGCAGCCGTCATGGCAGTGGCAGGCTTGGAAACCGTTTCAGACGGCCTATCTTCTTCCATTGGCGCAGCAGTTTGCAAAGGCATTTGAACAGGCTCTACAAATTCTTCAACTTCAATGACTTCTTGCACTTGCACCGGCGCAACAGTCTGAGCCGCCATTTCATAATGCGTACCTACGCCCGGCTTAAACGCGAAAGCAGCCTGCTGAGGCACCAATTCGGCACGCACGGCGTCAATTTTGGCGGCAAACTGGCTTTTGAGCATATTGCAGGCAAATTGGTTTTTACCATACACCACCCATACGCCGTTTTCTTCGCTCACGGTCAAAGGCGCAATCCATTGCGCAAACTGCCCGGCAGGCAACATTTCGTGAAGGCGGCAAAGGCACAGCGGCCAAAATTCAGCTAACGTCATGAGATTAAGCTCGGAAAATGGAAGATTTGGG
>NZ_JBQCWY010000077.1:0-10093 GCF_051956955.1 Neisseria sp. P0021.S005
ATTCTATGGTGGGGGGATCACTCTTTTTTTTCTTTCCTCTAGTGTAAAGTTTATTATTGGTAATATTACAGAGTCAAGTAAATTTTTTAAACAAATTAATATGATTTTTTATATTGTTCAGTATATTAATTTATTTATATTTTTTGCAATTTGTATTTCCGTTTTTTGGGTTGTGGTTTTTAGTTTAAAATTTGGAGTATGAGAATGCCAAACGCTGGATTTAGTTTTTTAAATATTGCACGCGAAAATGGATTAAGTACTGCTGATGCGATTCAAAATGCTAATAATATTCAGAAATATTTAGCCACGCCTGAAGCAGATAGAAATTCATTGGATGGCCTTGATGCTGCAATCGCAGCCTTATCTTTTGCCGCTACAAGTGCTGCTATGGGAGCTTCTGTAGCCAATGCAGGTCTCTCTGGTAATGCAAATGCAGCTGGTGCTATGTTGACGGGAGCTGCATATCAATTGAATGGGGCAGTTGCTTCAGCTTCTATGGCTGCAACTTATGCATATTTGAAGAGTAGTAGGTATCTTCAAATAAGCGTATAGTTCCAAATATCACAAATCCATCATCACAACCTTAGGAGTTCAAACCATGAAACCTGTTTTGTTTGCCGCGTTGATTTCCTGTTTCTCCGTTGCTGCATATGCGGCCTGTACCGACAGCCAGCAGCAGTGCGTGATTTATAAAAACGGCAACGTCGCGACAGAAGGCGGCTGTACGGTCAGCAAGTGCCAAAGTGCCGATGAGCAAGTGTTGAAATGGAAGCTGAAAAACGGCAAAGGCGTAACCGTGGAGATCGGTAAAAACGGTAAGGTTTTGGTGAACAAGAAACCGGGTGCGAAAGCGAACAACAGCAATGCGTCAGGCATGGGTTTGACATGCTATGCCGCCGATGCGGACAAACGCGAACAGTTTTGCTCAACCAATTATTGATTGGATTGTTGCTTTGATTAAAGGCCGTCTGAAAAGTGTTTCAGACGGCCTTGATGTTTATCCTTCCGATATTTTTTCATTGAGAAAGTCGATAAAGCTGCGCACTTTCGCACTGAGAAATGCCCTGTCGACATAGGTGGCGTTCAGTTGGTCTGTCCAGATGGTGTAATCGGGCAGGAGTTGGATCAATGTGCCGTCCTTCAATTCCTGCTGAACTGCCCAAAGGGGCTGATAGCCTATGCCTGCTCCTGCTTTAATCAGCTCGCGTATCATCAGTGTGTTGTCGCTGCGGATAACCGGGGAGAGATGGAGAATGGCTTTTTCTCCGGTGTGGTTTGGCCGCTGACTTGTCCTTCGTCATCGACTTCTATGGCCTGACGCTGTTTGCTGCCGGCGGTCTGAATAATGGTGGCGTCAATGACGGCGGCGGATGCTTTCTTTACTTTTAAGCCTTTTTCGGTCAGTTGGCGGTTGATCAGTTCCAGCAATTCGGACAGGGTGTCGTCTTACGCCAGCCAATTGCGGTAGCGGCATAAGGTGCTGTAATCGGGGATGCTCAACTCGTCGAAACGGCAAAACAGGTTGAAGTCGATGCGGGTGATGAGGCTGTGTTCGAGTTCGGGATCGGAGAGGCTGTGCCATTGTCCGAGCAGGACGGCTTTGAACATGGATAGCAGTGGATAGGCGGGACGACCGCGGTGGTCTCGAAGGTAACGGATTCTTTGACGGTTCAGGTACTGTTCGATCGGTTGCCAGTCAATCACTTGATCCAACTTCAATAGCGGGAAACGGTCGATGTGTTTGGCAATCATGGCTTGTGCGGTTTGCCGGAAGAAGGTACTCATGAAAAATCTCCTAAATGTCTTGGTGGTAATTTAGGGGATTTTGGGGGATTTTGTAAAGGTCTCAAACTGCCTTAGCATTGAATGTCCAGATTCCCGGAATGACGGTTTAGAAGTTACCCTAAACCTCAAAAAAAACCTGCACCTTAATCAGTTGGCGGTTTAGTCCGACTTTTGGGGTGCAGATCAAGCTTTCAGACGGTATTTCCTTTAAAACTTCATTTCAAGCGCGAGGCTGAAGTTCCTGCCCGGTGCGGCATACCTTCCATAGTTACTGTCGCCGCCGTGCCGGTTTGCCGTGCTTTCCGCAGTCTGGCGCAAGGATTCCCAAGTAACGTAGCGGTAGTTGCCGATATTGTAGATAGCCGCCCTCAAGGTCAGCCGTTTTTTCAGATTAAGATAGGCGGAAACATCTGCCGTCGACCAAGCAGACGACGCTCTTTTTGCCGAATATCGTTTTTGATCGCCTGCCAGATAAGCAAGTTCATCAGGGTTTTTCCCTTTGGAATAGGTCAGCATAATGTTTGCGCCCCATTTCCCCTCGGGCTGGTCGTATCCGAACCCCAAAACATAACGCGACGGCTGTACCGCATCCAAAGCATAGCTGCGGAGGGACAGTCCCGGCCGGTTGGATACCGATTTCGGTTTGATACGGTTGTACGCCAAAGTCGTGTACAAACCTTCGGGCAGTTTGTGATACACACCGTTCCAGTCGATTTTTCCCAAGATGTTGATGCCTTGGAGCGACATATTTTGGGCATTGTAATAATCGCGTATATCAATCTCTGTCAATTGTCCTGCCTGATTCGGCAATTTGGTTTTTTGATCGGCAACGGCAATCATATCGGTATAACGGTTGCGGAAGCTGCTGATTTCCAAAAAGCCGAAATCGCCCTTCCACTGCAAACCGATTTCGCGGTTGGCTGCCTTTTCCGATTTCAGGGCAGGACGCTGCCAGCCTTTCGGATAATCGTGATAAATGTCTATCCCGAAAAGTTCTTGGAAGGAGGGCGTTCTGAAGCCGCTGGAGGCGCGGTAAGACAAAGAAAAATGCCGGTTCGGTTTGAACACGATGCCGCTGTTCCACGAACGGTCAACATACCGCCCGCTGCGGACGAGTTCTTCCGACGTGGTAAAGTTTTGCCGGTCGTACCTGCCGCCCAAGCTGAAATCGAAATATTTGCCGATTGAAAAACGGTCGTTCAAAGAAATGTGGATATTGCTGCCGTTGATTTTTCTTGGCACGCATTTGCGGGAACGCAGGGTTTCGATGTAGCCGCAGACCGACCCTTCGACGACTTCGGGCTTACCCAAAAGATACTTGTCTCCCTTATCGGTGTAATCCGAGTATTCCGAAATCCTTGCCGCATTGTGGGAAAGCTGTTCGGGGCGGGAGATCGCTTTGGAAGCATCGTAACCGAAGCCCAAAGTCAGATGGTGTTTCGTCCATTTGTTTTTCAGCGACTTCTCAAACGAGGCATTCAAAACATTGTGCTGTTCGCGGTAGTGGAAACGGTCGCTGCTGTCGTAGGAATACGGCTTGTCTGCCGACGCGCGGCAGGATTTGTCCACGGCAGGATACACGGCGCAATTCAGCTTCAGCGTGTTGTTGTCGGTTGCCACGCCCTGTTTGTCAAACGACAACACCGCCTTGTCCGCCCAATTGTCAGAATACGCTTCGTTTTCATAACGGTACAGCAAACCCATACGGCGGCGGCGGTGATGTTCGTCTATAAATTTGGTGCGGGAATATTTCAAACCTATGCCCTTGACCCATTTTTCTTTGTTTTTATCCCACGCTTCTATATTCGGCACAAAATACAAGCCGTCGCGGAAATCGTTGCCGTCGTACACCCCGCTCTTGTCGCTAAACTTTTTCGCCTCGTCCGTACCGTAATACTGTTTTTCCGTCATATCGCGGATGTCGTAACGCTGTTTGGTATCCTCAAACACGCCGCCGACATAATGCCTGCCGCCGAAGCGGTAGCCCAGCTTGGCAAGCCACGAACCGCTGCGGTAATCCATCGGATCGGGCAATATCCTGCCGCCGCCTGTGTACGATTGGGCGGACAGGTTTTCGTGGCGCGCCTGCGCCTCCCGCACCATCGCTTCTTCTTCACTGTTTAAAGCCTGACCTTTTGAACGGCGTTCTTCCACCCAGCGGTTGAGCTGGTTTTTCAAATATTTCCCGTTGCCCGCCAATTTTGCCACAGGCTTGAGCTCACTCTCGCCCTCCGCCAGGAAATATTCCGCCTTTTTATTCGGACTCTGAATATCGTATGTCTGGCGGAACGCGTCCAAACGGTCTATGCCGTATTCCACCCCGTCCGCAATATCGCCGTGCGGGCGCGTTTCCCGCCCTTGGCGTTCGGTTCGGATTAACAGCCCTTCCCAACCGTCCTTACTGAAACCCGCGCCGAGCGACTTCATAAATTGGCGGTTTTTACTGCCGTAGGCGGTTTTTGCCTGTATCCCCCAACTTTTGCCGTCTGAAATCAGGTCTGCCGCCTCTTTGGTGCGGAGGGAGACTGCTCCGCCGAGCGCACCGCTGCCGTGATCGGAAGAACCGGCACCTTTGTCGATTTCTACCGTACCGACGTTTTCATATTCGATTTCGTTGATTGCACCGCTGCCGCCGCGTCCGCCGTATCCGCTCAATGCACCCTGCACGGTAAACGCCTGTATTTGGGCAACACCGTCGACCGAAACCGCCACACGGTTTTTATCCACGCCCCGTATCGAATAACCGCCGCTCGCGCCGTTACCTTGTTCGACGACGGCCACGCCCGGATCGTAGCGCGTCAGGTCGCGGATACCGAGTACCTGTTCTTTGTTCAACGTTTCCGACGTTTTGACGATTTTGCCCAAACCGGTCGCCTCTTTCGATCGCCGTCCCACTTTGGCGGCACGGACGGTAATCTCCTTCAATGATTGACTTTGCGCCGCATCAGATGCCGCCGTTTCGGGGTTTGCCGCATATGATGGGAAAGCGGCTGCAATGGCCAAGGCGGTCAGGGTAAGCGGGAATGTATGCCTTCTGTTCATCGTGTTGCCTCCTTGTCATCTTTCTTCGCACCAAATACCACACCGATTTTTTGTTGGGGTTCGGCAAAGCTGCCGCCCAATTCCGATGCATGAGGTCCGTAAAAGCCCCCTGTTACATGAAGGTTCTCGGCTTTAAACGGTTTGGAGGATGTTGCACCCCTGCCAAGCAGGTCGATACCTGTATCACGGGTACGTGCTGCTGCATGGAAACCGTTGTGCTCAATAATACCGTTTTCAATATAGAAGGCAGGTTCTACACCATTTTTCTCCATCAGGGTGCCGGAAAGGGACTTGTTGGCAAAGTTAACGTCGAATTCGGCTTTTGCCGCTTTATCCGCATGGTTATCCCATTGGATCGGCGCGCCGATACGGGCTTCCCATGAACCTCTATAGTGGACATTCCCAATTTTGGGGATGTCTGCCTCGGAAGTGCGGATACCTTTTATGAAAAGGTCGATATTCCTGTATGCAGAAGCGGGTTGGACAGGTGATTTTCCATCCGTGCCTACGCTTTCCGCGTTGTTTCCTTCATTTTTTCCTGCTGTATTTGCTTCCCCGTTATCTTCCTCTGCCGGCAACTCGGAAGAAGCATGACCGTCATCGGTATCATTTTCCAAACCGTCTTCACCGTCTTCAGGCTCTAAACTTTCATTTTCATCATCAGGTCCCGCGCCTTCATGATCGGAATCTTCGTCCTCTGTTGCAGTCGGTTTGACGACGGGACGGTCGGTTTGCATCCGTCCGATTTTCACATAGTTCAGAAAATCGCAGCAGGTTCGGATTGTCGTTTTCCTGCCGTCGGCAAGAACGATGGTTTGAGTATCTTTGACCAAGGAGATTTCACGCCCTTCGACAAGGAGTTTGTCAGGATGGGCAAAGTCGGGCATAGGCTCGGCAATAAACGGACGTGCCTTAGGATCGGCAGCTTCGTCGGCGGCAATTTTCAGCGAATCCAAGATTTTGGTATGCGTTTCAGACGGCACGGAGCTATTTTGTTTGCCTGCGAATACGCCGAATACGCTTTTGTCGTTGCTGATAAACCGTCCGGCAAGCTCTTCTCCGTTATCGCCGAAAAAACCGCCCTCAAGCCGCTGATCGGCATCGGCATGGAAAAACAAATGCTCCTTACCGGCATGTTTTTCCGCTAAATCAGGATTGACCTTGGCACTGCCGATAAAGCGGTTGCCGTCCAATTTTGCAGTAATGTTGTAAATGATCAGCGGCTTTTTAGGTTCATCTGGATTATTCTTATTTTGCACATACTGATTTTTAATCAACTTACCTTCCAGGTTTTTTTTGTCGAAATTAACCGTATATTCGGCAGGATGTTTTTCCCTGTCGTCGGCATCCCTAGCCGCATAAGAAGTTGCACCAATATTATTACCATAATATGTGTTATAACCCAAATTCTCACTGGCAACCGCCTGACCTGTCCGATGACGTTTGGCATCGGTCATATATTGCCAGTTACCGGAATATTTCACCGTTCCCGCGCTCGGTAAAGATTGGGAGGGATGTTCTCCGGAATAATATACAAACCCGTCATAACCAAACCGGTGGGTAAACCGCTTACCACCTGAGTTCTGTTTGATTTCGTCTTCTCCTGTTTGAGTATAAACATATCCGGCCCGGACATATTTATATTGATACACAGCATCTTTTGAATCGGACGTGTAGATTTGTGCATTAGGATGCCGTCCTTTGATTTCCTTTTTAAGTTTGTCGACCTGTTCTTGCGGCGTACCGTCTAAAAACAGGATATCCTCCTCTTTAAGCGGCAGATACTCCTCTGCCTGATGCTTATCGGGAATTTCCGTACCGTCTTTGTTATAAAAAGCAATATTCCGCCTTGGCAACCGCATTGCCGCACCGACGGCGGGCTGGTTGACCGGCGTGGTTTCTATAGAAGGTTTGGCAGGAGCCGGAGCAGGAATATCCTCAGGCTTGGAAGGTTTGGAATCTGACGGGGTTTGCGCGGTCGGCGTTGATTCGACAACAGGCTGCACGCCGAAATTGCCGCCGATACAAGATGCCAAAAGTAAGGGCAACAAGACAATGCCGCCATAATTCGGTTTACACATCCCTACTTTTCCTCTATTTGATTAATAATAATTATCATTATATTAATATGCACAGATAATATCAACCCGAGACCTTGGCAAAAAAGCCCTTCCCACAACAGTCGAAACCCCAACACAGGTTTTCGGCTGTTTCCGCCACCAATCACTCCCTAACTCTACCCAAATACCCCCTTAATCCTCCCCGGACACCCGATAATCAGGCATCCGGGCCGCCTTTTAGGCGGCAACAGACACACTTAGCCTGTTAGCCGCCTTCAACAGGTTTAGACACATCGCCTTCAGATGGCTTTGCGCACTCACTTTAATCAGCCCGAAATAGGCTGCCCGGGCATAGCGGAACTTACGGTGCAGTGTACCGAAGCTTTGTTCGACCACATAACGGGTCTTCGACAAATATCGGTTACGTTTGGTTTGCGCTTCCGACAGCGGACGATTACGGTGTGCTTTGCGCATAATGCCGTCCTGCAGCCGATGCTCTTTCAGATGTTGCCGGTTTTCCTCACTGTCATAGCCTTTGTCGGCATAGACGGTCGTACCTTTGGGCAGTCCTTCCAACAAAGGCGACAGGTGTTTGCACTCATGGGCATTGGCGGGAGTGATGTGCAGTTTCTCGATATAGCCTTCCGCATCGGTACGGGTATGTTGTTTGTAACCGAGTTTGTAGAGGCCGTTTTTCTTTATCCAACGGGCATCGCTGTCTTTACTCGGTGTGGTTTGGCTGCTGACTTGTCCTTCTTCATCAACTTCTATGGCCTGGCGCTGTTTGCTGCCGGCGGTCTGAATAATGGTGGCGTCAACGACGGCGGCGGATGCTTTCTCTACTTTTAGGCCTTTTTCAGTCAGTTGGCGGTTAATCAGTTCCAGCAGTTCGGACAGGGTGTTGTCTTGCGCCAGCCAGTTGCGGTAGCGGCATAAGGTGCTGTAATCGGGGATGCTCAACTCGTCGAAACGGCAAAACAGGTTGAAGTCGATGCGGGTGATGAGGCTGTGTTCGAGTTCGGGATCGGAGAGGCTGTGCCATTGTCCGAGCAGGACGGCTTTGAACATGGACAACAGGGGATAGGCGGGACGGCCGCGGTGGTCTCGAAGGTAACGGGTTCTTTGACGATTCAGGTATTGTTCGATCGGTTTCCAATCAATCAGCTGATCCAACTTCAATAGTGGGAAACGGTCGATGTGTTTGGCAATCATGGCTTGTGCGGTTTGCTGGAAGAAGGTGCTCATGAGAAATCCCCTAAATGTCTTGGTGGGAATTTAGGGGATTTTGGGGAATTTTGCAAAGGTCTCCGCCTGTTAGCCGGGTGTGCCCGCCTACTTGCACATCAAAGCCATCATCACCCGCAAACAATCCGCTTTGTTCGCTCACGCTGCGGTGTTCGGCGTTGATTTTGCTTTGGCTGTAATCGCCTGAGGCGGATGCGCCATAGCCTACGGTTACTTGGGCGCTGATGTTTTGTTGGCGGCTGCGGTAGTCGGCGGTGTCTTGTAGGCTTTCTATATTGAAGTTGGCGGCGCGTACGGTGATGCCTTTGCCTGTTACTTGTGCGCCTTTGATGTTGGTGTTGCCACCGCTCACAATAACGGTGGGACTGCCTGCGCTGCCGACATGGCTGTGGCGGTAGGTGGTTTGTTCGGCACAGGTTAAAACCATATCGGCAGATTATTTCAGGCTGCGTAAACTGCTGGATAGACGCATTTATGAGCTATGTGCCAAACATTTCGGGAAGCAAAATGAATGGCACATTTCTCTGGAAATACTGCATAGAAAATCGGGCAGCATGGCAACGCTGCGCCGTTTTAGGCAGGCGATTAAGGAGTTGGTAGCCAGCAATGATTTACCCGATTACCGACTGACTTATGATGATAAGAAAGATATGTTGAAAGTGCGAAATCGGGATTTGTCTAAATTTCTCAAAAAATCACCATAGGCAGCCTGAAAGCATAAATTGAGGTTTTTCAAGCTGCCTAAATGTGTTTTTTAAAGCACCTATTTTTTATGGGTTGTAAATAATGCTGCACGTCCTTTATAAAAATCCAAGTTAAACAAATCAATATTAAAATGTTTGCAATATTCAGCAACCATATCAACCGTTAATCGCTCCTTTTTGATTCTTTTTTCATAGCTAGCTAAGTTCTCAAATTCAAAAGGTTTTCCGCTTTGTTCAAAAGTTGTTTTACTGGTTTCTTTATGCACCATAATCGTTCTACTTTCTACTGCATATTCTGAGATTTTATTTGCACCATTTCGCCAATGAAACATTACCGCACCAAATTCATCTTTCTTAAAATCTGGAGAAAGATATAAGCTGATATTCTGTATCCCCCATGTTTCGGATAGATAACTAGGTTGGCTAAATACGTCTGTACCACGATATCCATTTTCCATATATAAGCACCATTCAGAAGCAGTCTCTAAAATAATATATTTATTGGGGTATCTCTGCGCAAAAGGTTCCAACATTTTAATTTTATCCGACAAACTTAATTCATCAGATACTTTTTGATGATGTACCGTCCACCCCCATATTAGACCAAGCTCTTGCAATCTTTGCTCAAAGCGTAACACCATCTCATTAAATGGAATTTTAAAGAAACACAAATGAGTGGTATGAGGTTTATGATCTTGTAAAAAAAACTGTGGGTTATTCATAATCAATCTAACGTCCTTAAAATAACAATAGCATCTTTATCATTGCTGAATATTCTATCTGCGTGTGGTATTCCGCGCGATGAAGTGCTTCGATCGTACTCAATATACACTCTTTTACCTGATGGAAGCGTTGCTTGCAAGTCTGGGCGGCATATTCCTACGCGACAAAAATTTCCATACTACTAATCTACGTCAGCCCCAAAAACAAAGATTTGTTTTTTTCATTCAACATATCTATCCTAAATATACCATCGCTCCATTTAAATCCATCTTCAAAAATCCATTCTAAATATACTCTTAAATTAGAACGTGCATTATCACTTTTGCATAATGGAAATAAACCATACAAAAAATCAAATGCCTCATTACATGATTTAATTGAAAAATATTGCGATTCATCCGAAAGCATGGAAACAAAAGATTCGCTTTCATATTCGACAATCATAATTTTTACTAGAGTAAAAAAATCATTCTTACTTATTATGTTATTAATAGAACAGATCCAATAATAATCGGTTAATGTTAAATCTAAATC
>NZ_JBQCWY010000078.1:0-10007 GCF_051956955.1 Neisseria sp. P0021.S005
TCAGCAAGTTAACCCCCTTGGCTGAAACCAACTTTCCGCCTCTGCTGTGTGAAAACGCAGCAGGGCGTTTGTTGCATTCAGACAGCCGACAAATTAAACAGGGTGACATTTTCGTTGCCTGTCAGGGTGAATATACAGACGGCCGCAGCTATATTCCTGCCGCCATTGTCAACGGTGCCACCTTTGTTTTTTGGGATGATGACGGCAAATTCACATGGAATCCCGAATGGAACGTTCCCAATCAAGGCATTAAAGATCTGAAACATCGCGCCGGTATGTTGGCGGCACAGGTTTACGGCAATGTTTCAGACGGCCTTAAAGTTTGGGGCGTAACCGGTACCAACGGCAAAACCTCTATCACACAATGGCTGGCGCAAGCTGCTGATCTGTTGGGCGAAAAAACCACTATTATCGGCACAGTCGGCAACGGCTTTTGGGGCGCATTGGAAGAGACCACGCATACCACGCCTGCCCCTGTCGATGTCCAAACTCTGCTCTACCGCTTCCGTCAGCAAGGCGCAACAGCCGCTGCGATGGAAGTTTCCAGTCACGGCCTTGACCAATCGCGCGTCAACGGCGTGCCATTCCGCAGCGCAATCTTCACTAATCTTACCCGTGACCACCTCGACTATCACGGCACCATGGAAGCCTATGGTGCCATCAAATCGCGCCTGTTCTACTGGCATGGTCTGCAACACGCCATCATCAATGTCGATGATGAATACGGCGCAGAACTCGCAGGCCGTCTGAAAAAAGACTGTCCCGATTTAGCCGTTTACGGCTATGGTTTCAGCGAACACGCTGATATCCGCATTACCGATTTCACCGCTTCATCAGACGGCATGGAAGCCGTATTCCAAACACCATGGGGCGAAGGAAAATGCCGCACTCGTCTGCTCGGACGATTCAACGCACAAAACCTCGCCGCCTGCGTTGCCTTGCTGTGTGCCAACGGTTATCCACTCAATAACATTTTGGAAGTACTAGCAAAAATCCGTCCTGCTTCAGGCCGCATGGATTGCATTATGAACAGCGGCAAACCTTTGGTTGTTGTCGATTATGCCCACACGCCCGATGCACTGGAAAAAGCACTCTCCACTTTGCAGGAAATCAAACCGCAGGGCGCGGCCTTATGGTGCGTCTTCGGCTGCGGCGGCAACCGCGATCGTGGTAAACGCCCGCTGATGGGCGCGGCAGCCGTACAGGGTGCGGATAAAGTTGTCGTAACCAGCGACAACCCGCGCTTGGAAAATCCGCAAGACATCATCAACGACATCCTGCCTGCCGTTCCTGCGCCCGAATGCGTCGAAGCCGACCGCGCCGCTGCTATCCGTTACGCAGTCGAACGCGCCGCCGCAAACGACATCATTCTGATTGCCGGTAAAGGGCATGAAAACTATCAGGATGTACAAGGCGTGAAGCACCATTTCTCCGATTTTGAAATCGCAGAAAAAGCATTGGCAGAGCGCAGTTAAGTCATAACGCAAATATTCAGACGGCCCGAAACCTTAAGGCCGTCTGAAAAAGATTTAAACATATACAATAAAAGCAAAACGACACACGCATTACGGCACGTCAGCCATTAAACCCATCACAGTTGTTTGTTTCAGAAGGCTTTTTAACAAGGCCGTCTGAACAACAAGGAGACCGATTTGATGCTGAAAATGCCGATAAAAACCTTATTAATCAGTGCAGCCGTGGTTTTATTCGCAGGCTGTACCACCAAACAACTTCCGCGTCCTACTGCCGAAATCGATCAGTTGAGAGCGCAACAGCCTCCGGCCGAGCAAAGCCTGCCCAATCCTGTTAAAGGCAAGCGTTTTGACGACACTTGGGGTGCAGCGCGCAGTCAGGGGCGCAGGCATGAAGGTGTGGATATTTTTGCTAAGAAAAATACGCCGATACGCAGTACCACGCCCGGCATCGTAACCAAAATCGGGCGCAACCAATTGGGCGGTAAAGTTATCGGTATTCAAGGGCCGGGTGCTTGGCATTACTATGCCCACCTGAATAAATTTGCCCGTATCCGTCTGTATGAGCGTGTCAAAGAAGGGCAGGTTATCGGCTATGTCGGTAAAACCGGCAATGCTAGAACCACACCGGCCCACCTGCATTACGGCGTGTATCTGCCCAGTGGAGCAGTGAATCCGTATCCGCTGATTAATCAGAACAGATAGGCCGTCTGAACAAGATTTGAGAGTATGAACGCAAAGAAATTGGTTAAGGCAACGAATATCGTCGGTATGGTGGCAGTTGTGCTGCTGGTGTACTGGGTATTTGTTCTGATTCTATCCAATGTTTTCGGGCTTAAGGTATTCCGCGAATACATTACGGAAATTTTCCTGATGAGTATTTTGGGGATTTTTGCTGTGATGGCGGGTGCCTTGATACTGAACATCATGTTGAATCTGACCCGTATTGCCGAGCGAGGACAAGAGGAAGAAAGCAAAGGTGGCCGGAAAACCTTATATTTGTTGTTGGCCGTATTTCCCGTTTTGGCCGCTTTGCTATTTGGCGGAAATTATCTGACGGTTCAGAAAAAACGTCAGATTTTGACTCAATCGCTAGAGCGCATCGTCAAGGACAATCCGTCGCAAATCAACGCATTGGCAGATTATCGTTTTGATTTTGCGTATATTAAAAAAGCAGCGTTAATCCTTGAGCTGATGTCGAAGGAAGATTCTGCCTTTAAAGCCGCTACGGTGATTGTGCCGGATACGATCGGTAATAAACAGGTTTATTTGGCTTTCTCAGCCGATTCCCAGTTAAGTGGGATTGATGAGCAGGCACCCGATACTCAGGGAACAGGCAACGATAATGATTTTGTCGTTACTCGGAATGGCAATAAAGAAACAATCAGCAAAACGCAATATCTTTATGTTCCAAATCTGAGCGAGCGTGAATACTTGCAGAGGGTATTTGCCGGACAAACAAATGAAATACGTTATGAGGCAAAAGACGGCAATTACAGCCTTTGCCACCCCTACCGCCAAAACGGTAAAACCATTGTATTGTGTTTTTCCGATTACCAGCAGTACGGGAAAATCGGCAGTTGATAAGAGAAAGTGATTTATAGTATGAAAAGTTGGTTTTTTAATACCTTTCCTGATTATAAAAAATTGCCTAAAAGCGGCAAATTTATGGCATGGTTGACTTTTGTGCAGGGCGTGGTTTGGTTGATTCTGGCATCAATTCAGAGTGTGCAAGGATTGATTAACAACATGGCATGGGCTGTGTTTTTTGGGATTTTACTTTTCATTTTGGGTGTGTTGGCGCTGTCTGCAGCATGGAATGCGTTTAAATTCCGTGCAGTAGGTTTTAATAGAATGATATATGTGTACACGCCATGCTTGTTGCAAATAGTCTTTGTAGGAGAGGCATTTTCTTTTACGTATTATATAGAAAGTGTACTGCAATTATCATTTAGCCTTACGGTACATAAGCTTACTGTCGGTGTAAATTTTGCCGCTATTCTTTTTATTGTGCTGGCAAGACGCAATTATCGTCATTTAAAAATGGTTTCCCAAAATACGGATAAAAATGTGGAGCCGTTAGAACAAGGACAAGAAACACAACCATGAAATCACTAGACCTAAATTTCATCTGCCAAACTCTCGGCCTTCCGATGCCGTCTGAAAATCAACCCGTTTCGCGTATTGTTACAGACAGCCGCGATATTCAGGACGGCGACGTATTTTTCGCGCTTGCCGGTGAACGCTTTGACGCGCATGACTTTGTTGAAGATGTGTTGGCAGCGGGGGCAACGGCAGTTGTGGTTTCGCGCGAAGATTGTGCGGCTTTGAAAGGCGCGTTGAAGGTTGACGATACGCTTGTGGCTTTGCAAAAACTGGCGAAGGCGTGGCGTGAAAATGTGAATCCGTTTGTCTTCGGCATTACCGGCTCTTCCGGCAAAACAACGGTTAAAGAGATGTTGGCCGGCGTATTGCGTCATCGATTCGGTGATGAAGCTGTGTTGGCGACTGCCGGCAATTTCAACAACCATATCGGCTTGCCGCTGACTTTGTTGAAACTGAACGAAAAACATCGCTATGCCGTCATCGAGATGGGTATGAACCATTTTGGCGAATTGTCTTTGCTGACCCGAATTGCCAGTCCGAATGTTGCTTTGGTCAATAACGCTTTGCGCGCGCATGTCGGTTGCGGTTTTGATGGCGTCGGCGATATTGCCAAAGCCAAAAGTGAAATCTACGAAGGTTTGCTTTCAGACGGCATTGCGCTGATTCCGTGCGAAGATGCCAATATCGCTACATTTGAAGCGGCTACTGCGCAATTGAACGCTCAGACTTTCGGCGTTGCCAGTGGCGATATCCATGCAGAAAATATTGAGTTGAAACCGTTGTCCTGCGAATTTGATTTGGTGCGTGGTAATGAACGTGTTGCCGTGGTATTGCCAGTCCCCGGTCGCCACAATGTGCATAATGCCGTAGCGGCTGCTGCTCTGGCTTTGGCGGCAGGTTTGAGTCTTGCCGAAGTTTCAGACGGCCTGAAAAATTTCAGTAATATCAAAGGCCGTCTGAATATCAAGCAAGGCATTAAGGGTGCAACTTTGATTGACGATACTTATAATGCCAACCCCGACAGCATGAAAGCCGCCATTGATGTGCTCGCCGCTATGCCTGTGCCGCGTATTTTTGTGATGGGCGACATGGGCGAATTGGGCGAGGACGAAGCCACCGCCATGCACGCCGAAGTCGGCGCGTATGCACGGGATAAAGGCATCGAGGCCGCGTATTTTGTCGGCGACAACAGCGTTGAAGCGGCAGAAACATTTGGCGCGGAAGGTTTGTGGTTTGCAGACAAAGATCCGCTGATTCAAGTGTTGAGCCACGATTTACCTGAACGCGCTACTGTATTGGTCAAGGGCTCGCGCTTTATGAAGATGGAAGAAGTGGTCGAGGCGTTGGCAGCAACAACCGCGTAAAAGACCGTCTGAAATATGAAAAAGATTTTACTATTGACTGGTTTGCTGATTGCCGCGTTTTATGCCGGAATGAAAGTACAGGCATTTATTTATGAAGATACCTGTTTGGACTTGGGCGGCGGAAAGAATCCTGGAAACTATCCGATTTGCGTGGTAGAGAAATAATCTTACTCAACAAGGCCGTCTGCAATTTCAGACGGCATACCGATTTATTCTTAATTGGGCAATAAGCCCGCTGTAACAACAAAAACAAAAAAGGAAGCCCCATGTTTTTATGGCTCGCACATTTCAGTAACTGGTTAACCGGTCTGAATATTTTTCAATACACCACATTTCGTGCCGTAATGGCTGCGCTGACTGCGCTGGTATTTTCATTATTGTTGGGTCCGTGGACCATTCGCAAGCTGACTGCGCTTAAAGTCGGCCAAGCCGTCCGTACCGACGGACCTCAAACCCACCTGATCAAAAACGGTACGCCAACCATGGGCGGCTCGCTGATTTTAACCGCCATTACCGTGTCCACAATCTTGTGGGGCAACTGGGCAAATCCTTATATCTGGATTCTCTTAGGAGTCTTGCTTGCTACCGGCGCACTCGGTTTTTACGACGACTGGCGCAAAGTGGTTTATAAGGACCCTAACGGCGTGTCTGCCAAATTCAAAATGGTGTGGCAATCCAGCGTTGCCATTATCGCCGGTTTGGCGTTGTTCTACCTTGCGACAAATTCTGCCAACAATATCCTGATTGTTCCCTTCTTCAAACAAGTTGCCTTGCCGCTTGGTGTAGTCGGCTTCTTGGTATTGTCCTACCTGACCATCGTCGGCACATCCAATGCTGTTAACCTGACCGACGGTTTGGACGGCTTGGCCGCATTCCCCGTTGTACTTGTCGCCGCCGGCCTTGCTATCTTTGCTTATGCCAGCGGTCACTCCCAATTTGCCCAATACCTGCAATTGCCTTACGTTGCCGGCGCAAACGAAGTGGTGATTTTCTGTACCGCTATGTGTGGCGCATGTCTTGGCTTTTTGTGGTTTAACGCCTATCCGGCGCAAGTCTTTATGGGCGATGTCGGCGCACTCGCGCTTGGCGCGGCGCTCGGTACCGTTGCCGTCATCATCCGCCAAGAATTTGTCCTCGTCATCATGGGTGGCCTGTTTGTTGTTGAAGCCATTTCCGTTATGTTGCAAGTCGGTTGGTACAAACGAACCAAAAAACGCATCTTCCTGATGGCACCCATCCATCACCACTACGAACAAAAAGGCTGGAAAGAAACCCAAGTCGTCGTCCGTTTCTGGATTATTACCATCGTCTTGGTGCTGATTGGTTTGAGTACCCTCAAAATCCGCTAAATCTCCAAAGGCCGTCTGAAAATTTCAGACGGCCATTATGTAAGGTAAGCATGCTTGCCTGAATCCTACGTCTCAAAATAAATCCCGCAATAATCCACACAGAAAGTCCCCAAGCATGTACCAATCTTTTGGCGGTGCAACCGGCATCCGCACCCTGACCGACCGTTTCTACGACTTGATGGAACTTGAGCCGCAATACCAAGCCTTGCGCCAAATGCACGGCGAAGACATGACCCTGATACGCGAAAAGCTCTACGAATTTTTTAGCGGCTGGCTCGGCGGCCCGCAACTTTTTGTCGAAAAATACGGCCATCCCCAACTGCGCGCCCGCCATATGCCTTTTGCCGTCAACGTACAAGTCCGCAACGAATGGATCGCCTGCTTTGCCCAAGCCATGAGCGAACTGGACATCGACAAAGCACTTGCCGAACCTGTTTTAATCCAAGTTTTTGCCATGGCAGATTGGTGCCGTAACCAAAACGAAGATGGTATCGAACCGCCTATGCCGCCGATGGCGGTTGATCCATGGGTACGTGCCCCGGAATTGCAGCAGATTTTAGCCAGCTATGATGTCAACGGATTTTTTGAGGAATTCACTAGTTGAGGCCGTCTGAAAAAACTAGGATAAAATAGAAACAATAATTTGAAAGAAATGGATTTTAGAATGAATAAATTATTAAAAAAAATGATGGTAGCCCTGTTGTCTTTGGGCTTGGCGCAGGCAGTTTGGGCTGACAGTCTCCAAGATTACAAGAAAACCCTTCAAGCTGCGGAGCAAGGAAATGCTAAAGCCCAATTTAGTTTGGGTAAGATGTATTACAAAGGTGAAGGAGTCCGTCAAGACTATGCACAGGCAGTGCAGTGGTATCGTAGGGCTGCAGAACAAGGGGATGCCAAAGCCCAATATAATTTGGGTGTGGCGTATGACAATGGGCAAGGAGTCCGTCAAGACGATGCACAGGCAGCGCAGTGGTATCGCAAGGCTGCGGAACACGGGGTTGCAGAAGCTCAATTTAATTTGGGTGTGATGTATGCCAAAGGGCAAGGCGTCCGTCAAGACTATGTACAGGCGGTGCAGTGGTATCGTAGTGCTGCAGAACAAGGGTATGCTGCAGCCCAATATAATTTGGGTCTGATGTATGTCAATGGGAGAGGAGTCCGTCAAGACTATACACAGGCAGTGCAGTGGTATCGTAGGGCTGCAGAACAAGGATATGCCAATGCCCAAAATAATTTGGGTTCGGCGTATGCCGATGGGCGAGGAGTCCGTCAAGACTATACACAGGCAGTGCAGTGGTATCGCAAGGCTGCAGAACAAGGGGATGCCAAAGCCCAATATAATTTGGGTGTGGCGTATGCCAATGGGCAAGGCGTCCGTCAAGACGATGCACAGGCAGTGCAGTGGTATCGCAATGCGGCAGAACAAGGGGATGCCGATGCCCAAAATAATTTGGGTTCGGCGTATGCCGATGGGCGAGGAGTCCGTCAAGACTATACACAGGCAGTGCAGTGGTATCGTAGGGCTGCAGAACAAGGGTATGCCGATGCCCAATTCAATTTGGGCAATATGTATTACAAAGGGCACGGCGTGCGCCAAGACAGCGCCCTTGCCCAAGAATGGTACGGTAAGGCTTGCGACAACGGAGACCAAAAAGGCTGCGACAATTACCGCCGTTTGAAGCTGGGTTATTGATCGGCTGTAAAATGCCGTCTGAAAAATAAATCTTCGGAAAAGGAAAAAACTATGAAACAAAAATTGATTTTATTTGCACTGCTGCTGGTCAGTCCGTTTGCCTTTGCTGCGCCGAGCGTGTTTGGTATGGAAATCGGCAAAACGACCGAAGCGGAAGCGGGTAGGATGTACCGTCTTAGTAAAGAACAGCTCAATCCGTATTCGGGTGGCTACCAATATTCGGTTAACCCGAAAGCCATCGATTTTAGCGGCTTGGAGCAGGTAACGCTGATTTTCGACGAGAAAAAGGTGTTGGTTTATGTGCAGGCTGTTTTCCCAAAATACAAATTCGAAGAGCTGATGAAGATGCTCGGGAGCAAATACAAGCCGGTCAGCAGACAGATTCCGTTTGTTGGTGACAAAATAGCGGTATTCCACGACGGCGGTACGCGGATTACACTGGAAGGTCCGCATATGAGTTTCAATACTACGCTGACTTATGCCCAAAACAGTTTGCTGGAAAAATACAAGCGGATTAACCAGCAAAACCAAAATCACAGAAGGGCAAAAGAAGCCTCGATGCTCTAAGCGGCTTGAGCAGGGGGCGGACATCCTCCTGCTTCATATGATCTGTTTTAGGACAAAACCAAAATGACTTTTCAAAATAAAAAAATCCTCGTCGCCGGACTTGGCGGCACGGGTATTTCCATGATTGCCTATCTGCGCAAAAACGGTGCGGAGGTTGCTGCATATGATGCGGAGCTGAAAGCCGAACGTGTGTCGCAAATCGGTAAGATGTTTGATGGGCTGGTGTTTTACACGGGCCGTCTGAAAGATGCGTTAGATAATGGTTTCGATATTCTGGCGCTCAGTCCCGGCATCAGTGAGCGTCAGCCGGATATCGAGGCCTTCAAGCAAAACGGCGGACGCGTGTTGGGCGACATCGAATTGCTGGCGGACATTGTGAACCGCCGCGGCGACAAGGTGATTGCGATTACCGGCAGCAACGGCAAAACCACGGTAACGAGCCTGGTCGGTTATCTCTGCATCAAGTGCGGGCTGGATACCGTTATCGCGGGCAATATCGGCACGCCGGTTTTGGAGGCGGAATTGCAGCGTGAAGGCAAAAAAGCGGACGTGTGGGTGTTGGAGCTTTCCAGCTTCCAACTGGAAAACACTGAAAGTCTGCGCCCGACTGCAGCGACGGTGCTGAACATTTCCGAAGACCATCTCGACCGCTACGACGACCTGCTCGACTACGCGCATACCAAGGACAAGATTTTCCGTGGCGATGGCGTGCAGGTTTTAAATGCAGACGACGTGTTCTGCCGCGCGATGAAACGGGCAGGGCGCGAGGTGAAATGGTTTTCGTTGGAACATAAAGCCGATTTTTGGTTGGAACGCGGGACGAGTCGCCTGAAACAAGGCGATGAAGATTTGATTGCCACGCAAGACATTCCGTTACAAGGTCTGCACAACGCCGCCAACGTGATGGCTGCCGTGGCTTTGTGTGAGGCCATCGGTTTACCGCGCGAAGCATTGCTCGAACACGTCAAAACCTTCCAAGGACTGCCGCACCGCGTGGAAAAAATCGGCGAGAAAAACGGCGTGGTGTTCATCGACGACAGCAAAGGCACGAACGTCGGCGCGACTGCCGCCGCGATTGCCGGTTTGCAAAATCCGCTCTTCGTGATTTTGGGCGGCATGGGCAAAGGGCAGGACTTCACGCCCCTGCGCGATGCGCTTGCCGGCAAGGCAAAAGGCGTATTCCTGATCGGCGTCGATGCGCCGCAAATCCGCCGCGATTTGGACGGCTGCGGTCTGAATATGACCGACTGCGCCACTTTGGAAGAAGCGGTTCAGACGGCATGTGCCCAAGCCGAAGCGGGCGATATCGTGTTGCTCAGCCCAGCTTGTGCGAGCTTCGATATGTTCAAAGGCTATGCACACCGTTCGGAAGTGTTTATCGAAGCGTTTAAGGCTTTGTAAGGCCGTCTGAAAGATGAAAGTCGGGTTGAAAATCGGCTTGGCGACAGTTGTACTT
>NZ_JBQCWY010000079.1:0-9943 GCF_051956955.1 Neisseria sp. P0021.S005
TTTCTAATATCAAAACCCAACTGGCTGTGGAATATATGCGCGGCCAAAACTACCGCCAAGCTACTGAAAGTATCGAAGAGGCGCTTAAGTCCAATTCCAAAAATGACCTTGCTTGGTTGGTACGCGCCGAGATTTATCAGTATTTGAAAGTCAAAGACAAAGCTCAAGAAAGCTTTCTTAAAGCATTGTCTTTAAAACCTGATAGTGCGGAAGTCAACAACAACTACGGTTGGTTCTTGTGCAATCAAATGAATGCACCGGCCGAATCTTTGGCTTATTTTGACAAAGCACTGGCCGACCCAACCTACCCAAGCCCCTTTATTGCCAATATGAATAAAGGCATTTGCAGCGCAAGGTTAGGTCAATACTCTTTAGCCCAAGCCTATTTGGAAAGGTCTTTAGCAGCAAATCCGCAATTCTTCCCTGCTTTCAAAGAACTTGCCCGAACCAAAATGATGGCAGGCAATCTGAACGATGCCGACTATTATTTCCGCCAATACCAAAGCAAAGTTGATGTCCTGCAGGCTGACGATTTGCTTTTAGGCTGGCGTTTGGCTACCGCCTTGGGTAATAAACACGCCGCATACGAATACGAAGCCCAACTTAGGGCAAACTTCCCTTATTCAGACGAACTACAAACCGTCACAACAGGCCAATAAATGGAAAATAACGATAAAATCAACTACGACACACAAGCCGCCAAAACATTGGGGGATGAATTACGCAAACACAGAACTGATGCCAAAATCGATATTCAAGATGTTGCTTCACGTTTGAAACTGTCTACCGAACAAATTGATGCTTTGGAAAAAGGGGAATATTCCGGCTTTCCCGGTTTAGTCTTTGTTTCAGGTTATCTGCGTTCATATGCACGATTTCTGAAAATCGACGAACAAATCATCGCCAAACATTTGCGCTCCATTACTCCGCAACTTGAAGACCATGTATACGCGGTAACACGCAGCACCAACTCCGGCTTAAGCTTCACAGATACTGAAAAGCAGGGCTTCCCAAAATGGATATTGGGGATAGCCGCATTGGCTTTGGCTGTAGGCGGCGTTTACTTTTGGCAAAGCAAATCCAGTTTTGAAAACGAACAGGCAAATATTCAAAACAGCAAAGATGTTGCTGATACGATGAAAACGCCTGCCTTAAAAACGGATAATGTTGCCGTTAGCGAAATGACGGAAGACGGCAAAAAAGAAATCACCAATAAGCCTGAAGTGGCCAATGATCAAGCAGCCTCAGCAGCTTCCGCCGCCGTACAAGAAGAGAAACCTGCTGTCAAAGTTGAGAAAGACGAACTTTGGATTAAAGTCCAATACCGAAGCAATCTGATTATTGCAGACAAAGATGGAAAAGTTGTATTCAGCCGTATCGTTCCAGCCGGAAGCGAACAACGTCTGAGAGGCGGCGCACCTTACAATGTTTGGATCGGTATTGCAGCCGGCTCGGAAGCCAATTACGGCGGCACACCTATCGAACCTTTGAAATACCGTGTTGCCGGTGAAAAATCCGCCTCTTTTGTTGCAGGAAAAAACTAAAATGACCACACCTAAACGCCGTCAGACACATCAAGTCAAAATTGACCATCTCATCATCGGCTCCGATGCGCCCGTTGTTGTGCAATCTATGACCAATACCGACACCGCAGATGCAGAAGCAACAGCCCGACAGGTCAAAGAGTTGAGCGATGCCGGCTCAGAAATGGTCCGTATCACGGTTAATACTCCTGAAGCGGCTTCCAAAGTAGCCGAAATCCGCAGCCGCTTAGACGATATGGGCTACACCACGCCCCTGATCGGCGACTTCCATTTCAATGGCGAACGCTTATTGGCCGAATTTCCTGAGTGCGGCAAGGCCCTGTCTAAATACCGCATCAACCCAGGCAATGTCGGTAAAGGCGCAAAAGGCGATGAGAAATTTGCCTTTATGATTCGTACAGCGGCAGAAAACAATAAAGCCGTACGCATCGGTGTGAACTGGGGTTCGCTTGATCAAAGCCTTGCCAAACGTATGATGGATGCCAACCTAGCTTCTGCCACACCGAAGCCGCCTGAAGAAATCATGAAAGAGGCTTTGATTGTTTCGGCGCTGGAATCGGCAGAAAAAGCCGTGGCTTTGGGCTTGCCTGAAGACAAAATCATTTTGTCGTGCAAGGTCAGCGCCGTACAAGACTTGATTCAGGTTTACCGCGAATTAGGCAGCCGTTGCCGTTACCCGCTCCATCTCGGCCTGACCGAGGCGGGCATGGGTAGCAAAGGCATTGTGGCTTCCACCGCAGCTTTGTCCGTATTGTTGCAAGAAGGTATCGGCGACACCATTCGAATTTCCCTTACGCCCGAACCTGGCTCCCCACGTACACAAGAAGTCATTGTCGGTCAGGAAATCCTGCAAACCATGGGCTTACGCTCCTTTACGCCAATGGTTACAGCCTGCCCGGGTTGCGGCCGTACCACCAGTACCGTATTCCAAGAATTGGCGCAAGACGTACAAAACTATTTACGTCAAAAAATGACTATTTGGCGCACTGAGTATCCAGGCGTTGAATCATTGAACGTTGCCGTAATGGGTTGCGTAGTCAATGGCCCGGGCGAAAGCAAACTTGCCGATATCGGTATCAGCCTGCCAGGTACAGGCGAAACACCGGTTGCGCCGGTTTATGTAGACGGCGAACGGAAAGTTACCCTCAAAGGCGACAATATCGCTGCCGAGTTTTTACAAATCGTTGAAGATTATGTCAAAACCAACTATTGCGAAGGTGGCGCAAAACGTAAGCAAAACCGCGTTATTCCGATTCAATCTGCCTAAAACATTTTCAAGATAAAGAGGCCGTCTGAAAATATGTTGGGCAAACTGGATACTTGGCTGACTGAACATCCCAAACGCAAGGATTTGCATGGTTGGCGACGCTTTATCGTTGAATTTTGGTTTTTCGGTTTGAAAGAAGCACGAGCCTGCTTATTTGCAGGCTTGTTTTTCATTGCCATGTTCCTCGTTCCGAAAACAGGCTTGTTGGGAATTTCGCGCTACGACCTGCTGCTGATTTTTGCCATCTCCATACAAGCAGCCATGCTGTATTTCAAGCTAGAAACTTGGGATGAAGTGAAATCGATTACGCTGTTTCACTTGGTGGGCTTTGCTTTAGAGTGGTTCAAGACATCAGGCGATATCCAATCATGGAGCTATCCGGATGAGGCTTATACCAAAATCGGCGGCGTACCGCTGTTTGCAGGCTTTATGTATGCCGCAGTCGGCAGCTATATCATTCAAGCATGGCGGCTGTTTGACTTAAAAATCAAAAGCCATCCGCCGTATTGGTTGGGTACTTTGTGCGCACTGGCGATTTATATCAATTTCTTCACCCATCACTATATCGGCGACTATCGCTGGTATCTTGCTGCTTTCGCTCTCGGCCTATATGCCCGGACAACGGTCTTATACACGCCCTATGACACCACTCGCAAAATGCCGCTCCTGCTCGCTTTCGTCCTGATCGGATTTTTTATTTGGCTGGCGGAAAATTTGGGAACCCTATTCGGCGTTTGGCGCTATCCCAACCAAATCGGCGCGTGGGCATCGGTACACATCAGCAAATGGAGTTCATGGGCTTTACTGGTGATGATGACTTTTACCATCGTTGCGAATTTAAAACACATCAAACATACCATCAGCGTATCAAAAGATTAGTTGCTTAATATTTTAAAAGGCCGTCTGAAACTTTCAGACGGCCTCTAATTTTCAACAATCAATTAAACAAACTTAAGGCTTTAACAAACACCATAATGACGCCATAGCCCAAAGGAATGCAGACCAAAGCCCAACGCCACCATACGCCGATACCGCCCGCTGATACTTTCTTGCTGATCAGATAAGCATCGGATACAGCGGTTTCATCATCGGGATTGCCACTATGTGCCGCGACCTTAATGTCTTTCTCGTGATGCTTTTCATGAACAGAACGGACACTCAAATTACACAACAAACCAACAATCAACAAACCTGCCATGATGTACATGGTAATGCTATAAGCTTCAGCAGCCGGAACGCCACTTTCAATTTGGCTTTGGCGGATATAGTTGACCAACACCGGGCCAATAACAGCCGCAGTTGACCATGCCAGCAAAATCCTGCCGTGTATTGCCCCGACTTGATAAGTGCCGAACAAATCCTTCAAATACGCCGGAATGGCTGCAAAACCGCCGCCATACATGGAAATGATGACGCAGAAACCAATGACAAACAAAGCCTTGTTACCGCTCTCGCCAATCGACGGAATGGCAAAATACAACAGCGAGCCGAGCACAAAGAAAATAGTATAAGTATTTTTACGGCCAATTTTGTCGGACACGCTGGACCACAAAAAGCGGCCGCCCATATTAAACAGACTCAACAGACTCACAAAACCTGCCGCCGCACCCGCACCAATTGCCGCTTGTTTTCCTACAGATGCCTCGGAAAAAAGCTCCTGAATCATGACGGAAGCCTGACCTAGAACGCCGATACCCGCTGTCACGTTCAAGCACAACACCCAAAACAAGAGCCAGAATTGCGGCGTTTTCATGGCTTGTGAGACATTGACATGATTACTGCTGACCAATTTGCTTTTGTTTTTCGGCGCAACATAACCTTTAGGTTTCCAGCCATCGGCAGGTACACGGATCGTAAACGCGCCGAACATCATCAACACCAAATAAAACAATCCTAAAACGACAAAAGCCTGCGCTACGCCAACTGAAGTTTCACTGGAGAAAAAATTCATCAGCGACACGGATAAAGGCGAGGCCAGCATCGCGCCACCACCAAAACCCATAATCGCCAAGCCTGTCGCCATACCCGGTTTATCGGGAAACCATTTCATCAAAGTCGATACAGGCCCGATATAGCCCAAGCCCAAACCAACCCCACCAATCACACCGTTACCCAAATAAAGCAAAAACAGATTGTGCGTATGAACGCCAATAGCCGACACAAAAAAGCCCAAACTAAAACAGCAGGCGGCAACAAACATCGCCTTACGCGGCCCAACGCGCTCCATCCATGTACCGAACATGGCCGCAGACGCGCCCAACATCGCCAAGGCAATACTGAAAATCCAACCGACCGTGGTCAGCTTCCAATCTCCTGCAGCCGACTCAGTAATACCGATAAGCTTGGTCAGCGGCGCATTAAACACGGAATAAGCGTATATCTGCCCGATGGCAAGATGCACGGCCAAAGCGGCAGGCGGTACCAGCCAACGATTAAAGCCGGGTTTGGCAATGGTCGCCTCACGGTCTAGAAATTTCATAAAATCCTCTTGTCTATGTGTGTCAAACGCTGATTCCATATCATGCGGAATCAGAAAATTGTTGACAATATTTTAGCATAATCTCCCGTTTATCCTTTTTTCTGCTCCATGATAATTTTGCGCATCAGACAGAAAAAACATTCATCTAAACCATTTCTTCACGCCAATATCGACAAAAAGGCCGAGACCTTTGCAAAAGTCTCAAGTTGACCGTATTGGCGGAAAAAATTCAAACGCGTAGTAAGGGCATTTTCAGGGAGTTGTTGAACAGTATGCATAAAATTCGGCAAATAATCGCAGTTCGGGGAAAGGATATTTGGGTGGCGCACCAAAATTACTACAAAATGACTTGCGTCTATTGGTAGGTGAATGCACTTTTATAAGAAATTTCCCCATCATAATAAATAATCCATGTAGAAATAAAATTTAAAGATTCTGGCTCATGCATAGATGTAATAAGTACTGAATGTTACTTTTTTTCTATCCCATCAGCTATAGATGTAGCCCAGCTATTTTTATATTCTTCAATACCCCAATAGTCTATTGGAATATGTAATTCTTCTACATATTCACCTAAAGAGATTGAAGCCAAAATATGCATCCCATATCCATTATCAAAAGATGTACCTTTATCTTTAAAGAAAATACCAAACATTATTAATCCTTAATTCTTTTTAAATCCTTGTCATAAATAAATAGTTCCAATCTTATTCATATTTTTCATGGCGCTTATATACACATATATAATTATCAAAAGATAAATATTTAGGGTAATCAATCCTAACTAAATTCTCATCAATAGTATAATCCTCACCAAAATTAGAAATAATATCTGTACCAATTTTATAAATCTCTTCATTCCAATAGGTAGAGATATCTCCATCAATAACGATATAAATACTTATACAATTTTCATTGATTCTTACATAAACACCTCTAACCTCTTTGGTAATTTTACCTATCAAGGCATTTTGGGTAACAATTCTTAATCTTATAATGTCATTATTCATAGACTATTATTCCTTTGGTTTAGCCGGAACTACATGATATCCATTTTTACTATAATGAATAATCCCCATAGTTGTTGGGGTTTGATTTCCTGTAACAGGATCGATATAAATACCGATATTTTTATTGAAGTTCACCCTTTCTTTAAAACCAGGAAGCCCAATTTCAGTTTTTCCCACCTGCTGTCCAGTTCCTACATAACCTTTTAAAGAATCTAAACTTACAGTGATAAAGATGCAGTAAAAAGGCATAATGATAGCCCCATTTTTATAATTATTTATTTTAGGGGCAAAAAGATGAATATTTTATTACTAGACGGTAGAAAAGAGTTTGGTCATTCGCATGGTGAGTTGAACCATACGCTTCACAAAAAAGCGAAAGAAGTTTTGACCGCACTTGGACACAATGTACAAGAAACCGTGATTAATGCGGGCTATGATGTTGAAGCAGAAATCGAAAAATTCTTGTGGATGGATGCCGTGATTTGGCAAATGCCAGGCTGGTGGATGCACGAACCTTGGACAGTGAAAAAATACATAGACGAAGTATTAACTGCCGGACACGGCAAGCTTTACCACAGTGATGGCCGCCATCGTGTCAATCCGATAGAAGGCTACGGCACAGGTGGTTTGTTGCAAGGCAAAAAAACATGCTCTCGCTTACTTGGAATGCGCCGATTGAGGCCTTCACCCGAGAAGGCGATTTTTTCGAAGGCAAAGGCGTGGATGCGTTGTATATGCACTTCCACAAACTCAATGAGTTCATCGGTTTGACCCGTCTGCCGACATTCTTATGTAACGATGTGATTAAAAATCCACAAGTGGAACAATACTTAGCAGACTACCAAGCACACTTAGAAAAAGTATTCGGCTAATGGCAAAAAAGGTGGGTAAAATGCCCACTTTTTTATTATTGATGAATGGGTGTGATCATTGTAAATGAGCCACATCGTTAAGCTGCTCAATATGAAAACCGCTTTCACTATCATATTTCACAATACTGATTGAAGTATGCAACAATGACACGGATTTACCCTCATCACGATGGTTTTCCCAAGTCGCTCCGCCTAGTAAGGACAATAAAAGCCGCAGGGTATGACCATGCGATACCACTAAAATATTAGCGCCCGATTGATGTATCGTAAAGGGCGGCCATTGCACGTACTGCTAATTGTTCAAAGGTTTCAGGCCGTCTGAAAAATTTTCAGACGGCCTTTTCACTCATATCGTTTTATGCGGCGAAGCGTTTGGCAACTTCATCCCAGTTAACAATTTCCCAGAAACCTTTCAGGTAGTTAGGACGGCTGTTGCGGTAGTCGATGTAGTAGGCGTGTTCCCATACGTCGCAAGTCAACAGCGGAGTGTTTTCAGTAGTCAGCGGAGTACCTGCATTGGAAGTAGAAACCAGATCCAATTCACCGGCAGGTGTTTTCACCAACCATGCCCAACCGGAGCCGAAAGTACCGGCCGCGCAAGCATTGAACGCTTCTTGAAATTTCTCGAAGCTGCCCCATTTGGCGTCGATGGCTGCAGCCAATTCGCCGGCAGGTTTGCCTTGGCCTTTAGGGGTAAAGCCCAGCCAGTAGAAAGTGTGGTTCCAAGTTTGGGCAGCGTTGTTGAACATACCGCCGGAAGATTTTTTCACGATTTCTTCCAAAGGCATTTCTTCAAACTCAGTGCCTTTGATTTGATTGTTCAAATTGGTGATGTAAGTTTGATGGTGTTTGCCGTAGTGAAACTCCAAAGTTTCTTTGGTCAGATGGGGAGATAACGCATCCAGTTCATAAGGCAATTGTGGCAGCTTGTGTTCCATTTTTATGCTCCTAATTATTGATATTTATATTTTGGTAGTGTACGTCGTCATATTGACAACATAGCTATTTTACCTGCTTTAGCCTAAACAAACCAATTGAACTTACACTGCGTTATAATAGCGGATTACAATTTTCCAGCCAGAGATGCCCGTCATGAGCAATTATTCCGATATGCCGTCTGAAGACCGTGAAATCAGCGCATTATCACTGCCGCCACATTCCACAGAAGCGGAGCAATCCGTATTGGGCGGCCTGATGCTGGAAAATTCTGCTTGGGACCGTATTGCCGATGTCGTTTCCGGCGAGGATTTCTACCGCCACGAACACCGCCTGATTTTTCGTGCCATTGCCAACCTGATTAACGAAAGCCGCCCTGCCGACGTCATTACCGTTCAAGAAAGTTTGGAACGCAATGAAGAATTGGAAGCAGCAGGCGGATTCAACTATCTGATTACACTGGCGCAAAACACGCCATCCGCTGCCAATATCCGCCGCTACGCCGAAATCGTGCGAGAACGTTCCATCATGCGCCAGCTTGCCGAAGTCGGCACGGAAATTGCGCGTAGCGCATACAATCCACAAGGGCGCGATGCAGGTCAGCTTTTGGACGAGGCGGAAAACAAAGTATTCCAAATTGCCGAAAGTACCGCCAAATCCAAACAAGGCTTCCTTGAGATGCCCGACCTTTTGAAAGAAGTGGTCGAGCGCATCGATATGCTTTATTCGCGCGACAATCCTGATGAAGTAACCGGTATATCGACAGGCTTTATCGACCTCGATAAAAAAACATCAGGCCTCCAACCGGGCGATTTGATCATCGTCGCAGGCCGTCCTTCCATGGGTAAAACCGCCTTTTCGATCAACATCGCAGAACACGTTGCCGTAGAGGGCAAGCTGCCTGTTGCCGTATTCTCGATGGAAATGGGCGGTGCGCAGCTGGTTATGCGTATGCTGGGTTCTGTCGGACGTTTGGATCAAAGCGTTTTAAAAACCGGCAGATTACAAGACGAACACTGGGGCCGTCTGAACGAGGCGGTCGTTAAACTCTCCGATGCACCCATGTATATCGATGAAACGCCGGGTTTGACTGCACTCGAACTGCGCGCCCGCGCCCGTCGTCTTGCCCGCCAGTTCAACGGTAAATTGGGCTTGATCGTCATCGACTACCTGCAATTAATGTCAGGCTCCGGCCGTTCTGACAACCGCGCTTCCGAGCTTGGCGAAATTTCCCGCTCACTCAAAGCATTAGCCAAAGAATTGCAAGTTCCCGTCATTGCACTGTCGCAGTTAAGCCGTACCGTTGAGCAGCGTACCGACAAACGCCCGATGATGTCCGACTTGCGTGAATCCGGCGCAATCGAACAAGATGCCGACTTGATTATGTTTATGTATCGTGATGAATACTACAACTCAGAATCACCCGCAAAAGGCTTGGCGGAATGTATTATCGGTAAACACCGTAACGGTCCCGTCGGGAAAGTATTCCTCACTTGGATGGGTCAATTTACCAAATTTGATAATGCCGCCTATGTTCCAGAATCCATGTTGATGGAAGATTGAGACAGATTGTCTGAAAAACTAACCGAATTTCATATTTCATTAGTCACGCATTACAAAATCGTTTAAAATAAATCTAATAAAAGCAAAAGCATTGCCACAGGCAAATGCAAAAGAGAAAACGTCAGTTACCCAACACATTACTACCAAAAATCACTCATGTATCAGACACAAAAAGGCTTCACCCTAATTGAGTTGCTGATCGTCATTACTATTGCAGCAGTAATGGCCGTCATCGCACTTCCCAATATGAATCAATGGATTGCCTCCAGACG
>NZ_JBQCWY010000080.1:0-9925 GCF_051956955.1 Neisseria sp. P0021.S005
GCGTAATTGGCGCATTTGAAGGCAGTATCGAGAAAATCGTCGCACTGGCTGCGCTGATGCCCATCGTCGCCGGCATCGGCGGCAACTCCGGCAACCAAACCATCACCATGATCGTCCGCGCCATGGCAATGGGACAAATGACCAGTACGCAGGCAGGCCGCCTGCTGAAAAAAGAAGTCGGCGTCGCCCTCGTCAACGGCATTATTTGGGGCACGGTAATGGGCGTGATTTCATGGCTGCTCTACGGCAACATCGGCATCGGTTTGGTCATGGTGGCCGCGATGACCTTGAACCTTTTGCTAGCCGCGACCGTCGGCGTCCTCATTCCCGTCATGATGGACAAAGCCGGACGCGACCCGGCATTGGGCAGCTCGGTGCTGATTACCGCGGTTACCGACTCCGGCGGCTTCCTGATTTTCTTGGGATTAGCAACCATGTTCCTGTTGTAATAGGAAAAAAAAGACGTGTTCGATACGTCCTTTTCAAACCGTTTAAAAGGCCGTCTGAAATTTCAATTTTCAGACGGCCTTTGCTGTTTTTTAAAGCTTTACATCATGAGGGCGTTTAGTTTTGGGGCTGACGTAGATTAGCCCCTTGTTTAAAGCGAAGTCAGAAAAGTCAGAAATCCCAATATCACGCCGACTGCGTTGGGTATAATCAGAATCCAGTCTTTCCGGGGTTCTTTGCTCCAACCGTACAAAACCCAAATCAGACAGGATACTGCTGCAAACAGGGGTTGCCACGGCTGCGCCTTTGCCCCTTGCATATTGGCGATAATTTGGGGGATATAGGCGACAAATACGAAAATACCTATTGCCGCTCCTATGCTGCCGACAACGGTATTGAATTTTGCTTTGCTTATCATGCTGGTAAGTCTCCTTTTAATATGAAAATCGAGGCGGTAGATAATATGGGCAGGCTGACTCAGCCGAGGGAACAGCCGCAGCCGCAATGATGTTCGTGGCCTTGGCCATGTTCGTCCGAATCTTCGGCAAGCAGGGCTTCGTAGTCGCCGCTTTCAATCAGGCTGACCAGTTCTGCCGGACTTTCCGCGCCTTCTACCTAGTCGCAGGATAAATAACTCTATTCTACCGCAAAATATGTATGTCATCATCCATCATTTGGCCTTGGCTGCCGATGAGGTTTTCGAGGGCTCTGTCGAGCTGGACGAAAGCTATTTCGGCGGACAGCGTAAAGGCAGACGTGGTCGAGGTGCGGCAGGAAAAGTGGTTGTCTTCGGCATTCTGAAACGCAACGGACGGGTCTATACCGTTGTGGTGGATAATGCCAAGTCTGAAACGTTATTCCCTGTCATCAAAAAGAAAATCATGCCGGACAGCATTGTTTACACGGATAGCCTGAGCAGCTATGATAAGTTGGACGTGAGCGGTTTTATCCATTACCGCATCAACCATTCCAAGGAATTTGTCGACCGTCAGAACCACATTAACGGCATTGAGAATTTTTGGAATCAGGCAAAACGTTTCTTGCGAAAATACAACGGAATCGATCGCAAATCTTTCCCGCTGTTCTTGAAAGAATGCGAATTTCGATTTAACTTCGGCACACCGTCTCAACAGCTTAAAATCCTGCGAGATTGGTGTGGAATTTAGGGCTAATCTACGTCAGCCCCTTAGTTTTTGATGACGTTTACGGCGTAATGGGCAGTAGTGTTACGGCGGGCTTGGGCGCGCATCATATAGACCTGCACTTTATATTTGCCCGATTGGGTAGCGATACCGTCAAATTTATCGCCTTGTGCCGAACCGTTAAATACGGCTTCATCGTCTTTGGGTGCCCATACGTTGAAATAGGCGTTAGGGCTGCCGGTTTTACTGATGCGCAGGCGGTCGCCCTTGCGTACGGAGAACAAATGCTCGGCGGTTTGATAGCCGGTGATTTTGCCGGAAAAACGCTGCTTGGTTTGTTTGTGTGCCGAAGCTGGTTTTGAAGCTTCCGCTTTAGGCGTGGCGGCATTTGAATAAGTGGTAAACAGTAAGGGAAGGGCGGCTAACAAGAGAAATTTTTTTCATGGGTTGGGTCTCCGAATGTGGGGCGCCAATATGGCACTCATTTTGATAACCCATCAGTATGTTCATATTTTTATAAAGCCAAAGCCGAATAGGGCAATATTCATTTTTTCAATCAGGCCGTCTGAAAACAAATATTATTCAGACGGCCTTTTCTGATAATATAACAACGAATTATTCCTTTCGGAGCCGTTATGACCTTCCCGCCACTCAAATCTCCCCTGAAATTTTACGCCGTTGTTCCCACTGCTGACTGGGTCGAGCGCATGGTCAAAGCAGGTGCCGACACGGTGCAACTGCGCTGTAAAATCCTGCATGGCGACGAGTTGAAACGCGAAATCGAACGTTGCGTCGTAGCCTGTCAAAACAGTGCAACCCAGCTTTTCATCAACGACCACTGGCGCGAAGCGATTGCCGCAGGTGCATACGGCGTGCATCTCGGGCAGGAAGACATGGACACTGCCGACCTAGCCGCGATTGAAGCTGCCGGTTTGCGCTTGGGCTTGAGTACGCACTCTGTTGCCGAACTCGATCGCGCCTTGTCCGTACAACCTAGCTACGTCGCCAGCGGCGCGATTTTTCCGACCACGACCAAACAAATGCCCACCGCCCCGCAAGGCTTGGAGAAACTGCGCGAATATGTGAAACAGGCTCGCGGCATACCCGTCGTCGCCATCGGCGGCATCGATTTGAACAACGCTGAAGATGTACTTGCCACCGGCGTTTCCTCCCTCGCCGTCGTCCGCGCCGTTACCGAAGCGGAAAATCCCGAAGCCGTGGTTAAAGCGTTTCAGGCTTTGTGGGATGAATAAGGCCGTCTGAAAATAAGAAGTCTGACAAGAGGAGCAGCATTATGAAGATTATATTAAACAATGAAGCCATCACATTAAACGGCACAACCGTTGCCGACCTTATCGCCCAAACCGCGCCGCAGAAACCGTTTGCCGTTGCCGTCAATACCCAGTTTGTCGCCAAAGGCGCGTATGCGGAAACGGTTTTAAACGAAAACGACAAAGTGGACATTGTGCGCCCCGTAGTCGGCGGATAAGCGGTTTTACTGCGTGTATAGCTGCGCTATTGGTTTAATGCTGAGAAAAGGAAAAGAAATGTTTATCGTATCGTTGGAATATATTAAAGACTTGGCTGCGGTTGAAACCTACCTGTCCGAGCATATTGCGTATCTTGAACGGTATTATCAAGCAGGTGTATTTGTGATGTCTGGACGCAAACAGCCGCGGACAGGCGGCATTATCCTGATGAAAGCATCAGGCAGGGAACAGGTGGAAAAGTTAATTGCAGAAGACCCATTTCACCGAGAAGGCGTAGCGAAATACACAATTACCGAGTTTATTCCGACTAAGGTCGCGGAAGGACTTGAAAACTATTTGGAAACTATCTGAACCGATTTTTCAGAAGGCTATCGCCCCAAAAATAATATTACAAAGGAATCCATCATGTTTACCCTATATGGAGAAACTTTCCCTTCACGGCTGCTACTCGGTACGGCTGCTTATCCGACGCCGGAAATCCTCAAGCAGTCTGTTCAAATCGCGCAACCGGCGATGATTACCGTTTCATTGCGCCGCGCCGGCAGCGGCGGCGAAGCGCACGGGCAGGGTTTTTGGTCGTTGTTGGAAGAAATGGGTGTGCCTGTGTTGCCCAATACCGCAGGCTGTCAAAGCGTACAGGAAGCTGTGACCACTGCGCAAATGGCGCGCGAAGTGTTTGATACCGATTGGATTAAGCTCGAACTTATCGGCGATGATGACACGTTGCAGCCCGACGTGTTCCAACTGGTCGAGGCGGCGGAAATCCTGATTAAAGACGGCTTCAAAGTACTGCCTTATTGCACCGAAGACCTGATTGCCTGCCGCCGACTGCTCGACGCAGGCTGTCAGGCGTTGATGCCGTGGGCGGCGCCGATTGGCACGGGACTGGGCACGGTTCATGCTTATGCGCTGAAAGTCCTGCGCGAACGTCTGCCCAACACGCCGTTGATTATCGATGCGGGGTTGGGTTTGCCTTCGCAGGCGGCGCAAGTGATGGAATGGGGTTTTGACGGCGTGTTATTGAATACCGCCGTTTCCCGAAGTGGCGATCCGGTCAATATGGCACGCGCTTTTGCGCTTGCGGTCGAGTCGGGCCGTCTGGCTTATGAGGCGGAACCTGTGGAGGCGCGTGAGAAAGCGCGCGCCAGTACGCCGACGGTGGGTCAGCCTTTCTGGCATTCGGCGGAATATTGAAAAACATTAGGGCGTGTCGAACACGCCCTTTTTTGTTGGTGAAAAACCTGATTTCAGGTTGAACAGAATGTTCAGACGGCCTTGGCCAAAAGCTGTTTCAATGGCTTTAAGATTTGCCATGCCTGCGCTTTGAGTTGCGGCTGCATCAGCAGGCGGGCGGGGTGGGGAATGACGAAATGCGGCCGCTCTGCGCACAATTCGTTCATCAGCCCGATCATGTCGGGGCTGTCGAAGATTTTGCCGAGGAACAATACTGCGCGCGCTTGCGAAGCGGTCAGCTCGTTTTGCATTTCGGCAAGCTCGGAGCGGATGTGTTCGGCATCGGGCAGGGCAGTGAATACGGGCGCGGTTTTGACCCATGCGGTTTTGTGCGCCTGCTCGGGCTTGAGGCCGATGGCGGCGAGGATGTTGTCGAGAAGCGTGCCGACATCGCCGCTAAACAGTGTACCGTGCAGGCTGTCTTCGGTGGACGGGCAAATGCTGACCACCATGATTTCAGACGGCCTGATGGTTACGTCAAGGCGGGGCAGATTGTCTGAATGCGCGGCTTTTTCTGTTTTTGTCGGTGTTTCGGCAATGGCTTTGGGTGCTGCTTCGGGAGCGCGGACAGCCGGTTTGGCCGCTTGCGCAGTAGCGATGGCGGCAGTGCGTGCCTGATGGGCACCTGCGGATAAAGTGCGCACGGTTTGCGCGGTATCGGCAGCAATGGTTTTGGGGCGGACGGGTGCGGCTGATGTTGCGGTTTGAGGCGCGGCATGGATGATTTTGGCGTTTCGGTTCAGCCACATCGGGCCCAAGCCCAAGGCTTCGTGCAGGTGCAGATAGCGGCTGCTTAACATGATTTCTCCATCAATACGGCATCTTCGCTGCCACCGTCGGGCAGGGCGTAGTAGTTTTTGCGGCGACCGCAGGTTTGGAAGCCGTGTTTGCGGTAGAGCTGTTGCGCGGTTTCATTGCTTGCGCGGACTTCGAGCAGCAATCGGGTTGCGTCTTGCTGTTGCACTGCGTTTTGCCAGTGTTGTAGCAGGGCGGATGCAATGCCTTGTCGGCGGTATTCTGGCGCAACGGCAATCAGGTGCAGCTCGGATTCGTCAAACACGGTTTGCCACACGATAAAGCCGGTAATTTGGTGGTTGGTCTGGCTGAGCCAAACGCTGTCGGGATGGTGTTGAACCGCCGACTCAAACTGTTGCGCCGTCCACGACGAGGGATTGCCTTGTGCGTCGATGGCGGCAAGGGTGGGGCAGTCGGCAAGTACGGCTGGGCGCAGGTTCACGGTTTGGCCTTTTGTTGGGCTTGCTCTTGCGCGGTCAGGGCAATTTTGTTGCGGACGTAGAGCAACTCGGCGTGTGCCGCGTCAGTAGCAATATAGCGGCCGCTGCGGGCAAGTTTAAGATAGTCGGCGGCGGTCGGCATATCGGCTTGACCGTCAAAAGGCGGTTTGTCGGCGAGGGCAAAGGCATTACCGATGCCGCCGCTAGGCGTTTGGCCTTCGGGCGCGGCAATGGCGGAGGCTTTGCCAACCGTGTAATCGCTCAAGCGGACGTGGTTTTGCGTATCAAACCATGCGTAGAACACTTCGCCCATACGCGCATCTGTGGCTGCCAGTACACAGCTTGATGGTGGCAACAGCGAAGCGGCGGCATCGAGGCAGGGAATGCCGATCATGGGCGTGTCAAACGGCGTGGCCAAACCTTGTGCAACCGCCGCGCCGATACGCAGGCCGGTAAATGCGCCGGGGCCCTGTGCATAAACGATGCAGCCCAAATCGGCGGCCGTGATGCCTGCTTCTTTAAAGAGGCGCTCGATTTGCGGCAGGATTTGTTCGGATTGCTTGGTGCCGACGTTTTCATGAAACAGGCGGATTTCGCCTTGATGTTCCAATGCGATGGACAAAAAGGATGTGCTGGTGTCGATAGCAAGAGTCGGGCGGTTGTCGGTTGGCATGATGTTATTTTTTAGAAGGATATGGATTGCCATTATAGTGGAACGGCGAGGGGGAACAAAGCATTCGGGCGGCGCTTGGGTAAAAACGCCGTTTGCCGCAAAGCTATTCGATAAGTGAACCAAGGTTTCAGGCCGTTTGAAAACGTTTCAGACGGCCTTGTTTTATTTGTCGAGTTTCAATAAAGGCGAACCTGCTTTTTCAACGGCGCGGCGGTAGGCTTCATGCGCTTCGATGCGCTGCAAATAGGCACGGATATTGGGGTAGTCGGCAAAATCGAAGCGGTCGGCCGCGGCTTGCAGCGGATAGCTCATCATGATGTCGGCACCGCTAAGGCTGTTGCCGACCAACCATTCGCGGTTTTCCAACTCGCTGTTGATGTGGGCAAGATGCAGGGCGGCTTGCGGATGGATAAAGCTGCTTTTGACGCTACTGCTGATTTTGCGGGCAATCGGTTTGACGAAAAACGGCATGGGCGCGCTTTCAATCCGGCGGAACACCAGTCCGAGCAGCAATAACGGCATCAGCGAACCTTCGGCATAATGCAGCCAGCGTTGATATTGCCAGTATTCGCGGCTGCCGCGTTCGGGCATCAGACGACCGTTGCCGTAGGTTTGAATCAGGTAGTCAGTAATCGCGCCGCTTTCCGCCAAGATAAAGCCGTCATCATCCAATAAAGGCGATTTGCCCAAGGGATGGATGGCTTTGAGTTCGTCAGGGGCGAGCAAAGTGTCAGGATGACGGCAGTAGGTTTGCAGGCGGTAGGGCGTACCGAGGATTTCAAGCAGCCAAACAATGCGCAGGGCGCGGGATTGCTCGAGAGAATGTAGGGTAATCATGAGGGACTTTAAATATCGGTTTGTTTGAGGTTGTCTATGCTGATTTGGCAGGCATCGGCGTATTTTTGCAGGGTTTTGGCCGGTAGTTTGGCGAATACTTCGGGGCGGAAATGCCGACGAAGCTGCCATTTCCATACACCTGCCGCCATGGCCAAGCCGGTTTCATCATAACGGCAGCGGAACATATGGTAGTACAGCGGAGAATACTCGCCTTTTTCGACGGCTTCGCGCGCGGCCTGTGTTTGGGCATCGAGTTCACACACTGCCATTTCGGTGGCGTAGGCTTCATCCTGCCAACCGTTGCTGGTGGCCGCTTCGTAGTGGCCGTCGCGGGTGCCGTAGATGACTTTGCGGTGGCCGTGGTAGCTGGCGCTGTTGTCTTGAGGGATGTCGTCAATCTTCATTCAGACGGCCTTTACTGCTTCCAAAAGCATGAAACATGTTGAAAAGCGTCCGCTTTCCGGAACGTAACACAGGATTTTTTGGCCGTGTTCGATGGGGAAAGTGCGCATAAATTCTTCAAGGATGATGTAAATCGAGGCCGAACCCGTGTTGCCCTTGCTATGCAGATTGGTAAACCATTTTCCCTGCGGAATGTCGAAGCCGATATTTTTCAGGCCGTCTGAAAGGCGGTCGCGGAAAAAGCCGGAAGAGTAGTGGGGCAGGAACCAATCGATTTCTTCGGCGCGGATGCCGTGTTTGGCGGCGATTTGGGAGAGGGGTTTTTCCACCGTATAGCGGACGATGTTTTCGTTCAACAGTTTGACGTCCTGTTTGACCGCCATCAGGCTGTGGCGGCGGCCGTAATCGGCATCGGCGTGTTTCCAGCCTTCAAATACGCCGTCGCGGAATTCTGCGCCGGCATACATACAAGGTGGCATTTCGTTGGCGTAGGAAAGCAGGTCTATCCAGCGGATTTTCAGGCTGAGGCCGTCTGAATTGGGGCGGTCGGACAGATACACCGCGCCTGCGCCGTCAGACAGCATCCAGCGCAAAAAGTCTTTTTCAAACCCGATTTCGGGGGACGCGTTTTCCAGTTTTTTATGGTCGGTTTCACTTTGGAACACTTCGCCGCGCATGACCGCCGAAGCGTTTTCGGAAGCAACGGAAACCGCATGTGCGTGTTCGCCGGTGCGTACGGCGTTGTAGGCGTGTTTCATCGCCGCCATACCTGCCGCGCATACGCCTGCCATGCTGAACACTTCGCAAGGCGGCATATCCAGCAAACCATGCACCATTACGCCGTGTCCGGGCATGGTTTGGTCGGGATAGGAAGTGGCGCAGGCCAGGCTGCCGATGGCTTCTGCCGCAACGCCTTGGGCAAACAGGCCGTTGACCGCTTCGGCGGCCAATTCGGCATTGGTGTGCGTCGTGCGGCGGCTTTCGGGGTCGATGGCGTAATGGCGCGACAAAATGCCGTTGGAGCGCAAAATCATACGGCGCACGCGTGAAGGCACATCGCCTGCCATGCCGAGGACGGCTTCCATTTCGTCATTGCCGACAGGGGCGTTGGGCAAAAAGGCAGAAACGCGGTTGAGATAAACGTCTTTGAGTGTGTTATTCGATGTCATGATGTGTTTGTCAAAATAATCAACCGATAAACCGCGCCGCGTAGTCGCAGCTTGCAGTCAACGGGATGTGTTGTGTTTCGGCGTATTCCATCAGCGCGTCCACCAGCAGTTTGGCAATGCCGCGATGACGGAAGTTGGGCGAAACCTCGGTATGGTTTACGTCCCAGCCGCCGTTGTGTTCGGTATAGCTGATATAGCCTGCTTCCAAACCGTCAATGTCGATTTGAAAGCGACGGCGTTCGGGGTAGTGGATAACTTCGGGCATGATGGATTCCTGGTTTGAGGCCGTCTGAAAAGTATTATCTGCCTGACGGTTGCGCATAATAGTCCGCCAGCTTTTTCAGACGGCCTTTGAGCAGTGGATGCAGCAGTTTTTTCAAAATTACGCTGACGGGTAAAACTACCAAAATCATCGCCAATAAAAAGACGATGTAGAAGCACAGCAGCGCACGGCGCAAAAGTGGAGAAATACGGCCTGCCGCCATCAAAAGCTTGCCCCAGACGAAGAAGCTGCGGCCGGCGGCGCGTTCGCTGAAAATCAGTTTTTCATTCACTGTCACCGCGCCCATGTTTTGAAACAGGGTTTCGTCCAAAGGCTGTTGGTTTAACAGTGCATCGCGCAATTTCGCACCAAACCGCGCCGCATCCGCCAATTCTTCTTCAGCAATGCCGGCGGAGGGCAGGGAGCGGAAATAGCGTTTGTCGCCGGTCAGCATCCAGGCGGGCGTGGTAATGAAACTGGCCGCGCTGTTGCAGGCATCGATTTTTACGATGTTGCCGATGAGTTTGGCGCCGTTTTGTTTCAGCAAAGATTTCATTTTCTCTTGCGCGCCCAGCCACATATTGCGGCAGCCGATAAGCGTGATGACCGGTTTGCCGTCCAGCAGGCGGTGCGTTTCTTCGCGTTGCAAAAAGGCGGTCATCGGTTGCGAAGGGGAGAGGAACCAAACGGTGTAGGCAATGGCCACCACATCGTAATTTTCGGACGGAATGTGCGGCGGCAGAATCGGGGCGGGTTTTAAATGGACGGTTTCAGGAAAGGTATCGAAAAAACGCCAAAACGGCCACGGAAACGGAAACGCCTGCTCCGGTACGATATTGACGCAATCGACCTGTATGCCGGCTGTTTGCAACGGCGTGGCAAAATTTCGCGCCAGGCTGGAGAGCTGCCCCGTTTGCGAGTAATGCACAATCAGCACTTTTTTCATTATCTTCCCTGCAATGAGTAAGTTATGGTTGGTTTGGACGGTATTATATAGTAAACCGACCGGCCTTGAACTTTATTCATATTCAGTAT
>NZ_JBQCWY010000081.1:0-9908 GCF_051956955.1 Neisseria sp. P0021.S005
AAGAATTGGGTAAACTGTTGATCGGTGAATCTACCGAAGAAATCATTGCCTGCGATCTGAAAAAAGAGTATGAAAAACATGATACTCTGGTTGCAGCCATCGCTCTTGCAGAAGAGCAACAAGACTATGTCAGCCGTGATTTGTTGGAAAAACAAAAAGACATCAACGAAGAACACATCGACTGGCTTGAAACTCAGCAGGAATTGATTGGTAAAGTTGGTTTGCCAAACTACCTGCAAACAGCGGCGCAAGAGGACTAAAACACAAACCACTGCCAAATATAGCAGTCCCTGCTCCCATCGACGGCATATCTTTACGGATATGCCGTTTTCTTTTATAAAAATGCTTAAAGGCCGTCCGAATGTTCAGACGGCCTTGATTTTATATCGCTTTCAAACGGTATAGATAAGTAGTTTCCTTGTTTCTGGCAAACGCCAAAGGATCGGATTCATCTATTGCTTTTTTGTGTTGCGGTTTAGTTTTCAAAATATCGACTACATTGAGTGAGGCCGTCTGAAAGCATTGGTTTAGAAAGTCTTTGTTGCGCAAATGTAAGTGTTCTGCCAAGTCGGAAATAATTAACCAGGCTTCGCCGTTTGGATTTAAGTGCTGGCGTACGCCGTTGAGGAACGCGGTTAACATGGCATGATTGGGGTCGTAAAGGGCGGTCTCGATGGCAGAGGTCGGTTTTGCCGGCAGCCAAGGCGGATTGCAGACGATAAGGTCGGCGCAAGTTTCGGGAAATAAATCAATCGATTGGATGTTGACAGCTTTATCCAGGCTTAGACGCTCAAGGTTTGCTGTGGCGCAGGCTATTGCTTTTGGGTTGGTGTCTGTGGCAATGATGTCGGGTATGCCTCGCTTGGCCAAAATTGCGGCAATAACACCTGAGCCGGTGCCGATGTCAAAGGCCGTCTGAATATGGGGAGCGAGTGGGGCTTGTGTGATTAAATCCAAATACTCGCCGCGCAGTGGAGAGAATACGCCGAAAGGAACATGGATTTTTCCATCAAGCTGAGGAATGTCTATGCCTTTTTTGTGCCATTCGTGTGCACCGATAAAACCCAATAATTGATTTAGCGGCAAAAGAAACGGTTTGTCGTTTAGTGTGTCGTAAACATCGCACAAGGCGGCGTAGATGTCGGGTGCGCGTGCATTGTCCAGTTGAAAATTAGGTTGGATTTCGATGGCAAGCATATTGAGCAAACGGCTTTGTTGCGCCTGTTTCATACGGTGGGCATGAAAGGCTGTCTGAATATCGGCAGGTGCGCCTTTCTTTTTTTCAGACGGCCTGCGGATACGTTTTTTCATTGCAGATAAGACTTGCTTGGCATTGTGAAAATCGCCAGTCCAAACAGTTGCAGTTTGCGCGTGGGCATTTTTTAAGATTTCTGTTGCGCCTGCTTCTTGTATGTAAACCGCCTGCTTGGGTGGCTTTTGTGTACTTTCGTTGCGCCATTCGATGTCGGAGCGGTTGGTAGGGATGGTATGGGGCATAATGTGTTTCAAATCGGGGAAATAGGGGATTAGTTTACTATATTTAGGATGTGTTCGGTTTGAGAGGAGCTTTTAATAGTCCAAATTAGACAAAATGTATAAAAATTTCTCAAGTTTTAAAATTTATACCAATATTTTGATAAAAATAGATTGTCGTTTTGTCTAAAATGAGTATAATGCAAAACCAGAACACAATAATCTTAATCAGATTTGGACAAGGAACATCATGCAATTAGACATTGACCGTTTGGTTGCCTATTTTGGCGGCGTAAACGCGCTGGCCGAAGCTCTGAAACAGCACGACCCGGAAAATGCTGCGACCACAGCGGCTATCTACAAATGGCGTACACGCGGGTCCCTGCCTTTGGCTCAGTTGCAAAAACTGACCGCTTTGGCGGAAGCGCAAGGCAGACCGCTTGATTTGAATGCTTTTTTACAAAAAAATGAATCTCTGGAGAGAACAGAAATGACACAAACCAACCGCGTTATCATTTTCGATACCACCATGCGCGACGGTGAGCAGTCCCCCGGCGCATCCATGACCAAAGAGGAGAAAATCCGTATTGCCCGCCAGTTGGAAAAGATGGGTGTCGATGTGATTGAGGCAGGTTTTGCAGCAGCCAGTCCGGGCGATTTTGAATCGGTTAATGCGATTGCCAAAATCATTACTAAATCTACAGTTTGCTCATTGGCGCGTGCCGTTGAAAACGATGTGCGCAAAGCAGGCGAAGCTGTTTCCCCTGCTCCGAAAAAACGTATTCACACTTTTATCGCCACCAGCCCCATCCACATGGAGCACAAACTGAAAATGAAGCCGCAGCAGGTCATCGATGCGGCGGTCAAAGCGGTAAAAATTGCCAAAGAATATACTGACGATGTGGAATTTTCCGCCGAAGACGCCGTGCGTTCGGATTTGGACTTTCTCGCCAAAATCTTTACGGCGGTTATCGAGGCAGGCGCAACCACCATCAATATTCCCGATACTGTCGGCTACTCCATCCCTTCCGTATGGTACGAGCGTATCAGTAACATCATCAAAAGCGTGCCCAACGGCGACAAAGTAGTCTGGTCGACCCACTGCCACAACGACTTGGGTATGGCGGTTGCCAACTCGCTGGCCGCTGTTCAGGCAGGCGTGCGCCAGGTGGAATGTACCATCAACGGTTTGGGTGAACGTGCGGGTAATGCCAGCCTTGAAGAAATCGTGATGGCGTTGAAAGTGCGCCACGACCTTTTCGGCTTGGAAACCGGCATTGATACCACGCAAATCGTGCCAGTATCCAAACTGGTATCTACTATTACCGGCTATCCGATTCAGCCAAATAAAGCAGTAGTCGGCGCAAACGCCTTTGCACACGAATCAGGCATCCACCAAGACGGCGTGTTGAAACACCCTGAAACCTATGAAATCATGACTGCCGAATCAGTTGGCTGGTCAACCAACCGCCTGACTTTGGGTAAACTCTCCGGCCGTAATGCTTTCAAAACCAAGCTGGCAGATTTGGGTATTGAGTTGGAAAGTGAAGAGGCGTTGAATGCGGCATTTGCACGCTTCAAAGAGCTGGCGGATAAGAAACGCGAAATCTTTGATGAAGACCTGCACGCTTTGGTGTCTGACGAAATGGGCAATATGAATACCGAAAGCTACAAATTCATTTCCCAAAAAATCAGCACTGAAACTGGTGAAGAGCCGCGCGCCGATATTGTGTTCAGTATTCGCGGTGAAGAAAAACACGCTTCCGCTAGCGGCTCAGGCCCTGTTGATGCCATCTTCAAAGCCATTGAAAGCGTAGCACAAAGTGGCGCAACCTTGCAGATTTACTCTGTCAATGCGGTAACTCAAGGTACAGAAAGCCAAGGCGAAACTTCCGTCCGCCTGCAACGTGGCGACCGTGTGGTCAACGGCCAAGGTGCGGATACCGACGTATTGGTGGCAACTGCCAAAGCCTATTTATCTGCGCTGAGTAAATTGGAATTCGGCCAAGCCAAGCCAAAAGCGCAAGGCAGAGGCATGATTTAATTTATTGAAAAGGTTAAGGCCGTCTGAAATCGTAGTGATACGTTTCAGACGGCCTTTTTTATTTGGTTAGAAAATAGTTTATTTATTGAAGTTTAAGCAGTCGGTCTTGTTCGACCGACAATACGCCATTTATTTTTTTGAAATAGGCAATGGCATCTTCAATCTTGGTCTTGGAAGACGGACGAATAGCAATGCCGTTCAGGTTTTTGTATTCATAAATCAAACTTGCACCCGAGGTTTTCACTGCTTTTAGCAATGGCGCAGAACCGGTTTGGGCATCATAGAAGATAATCAGGTTTCCATTTGTATCTTGGGCTTGTTGCTGAGATGGGATGGCAGTTGATTGAGTAGGAGTACTTGGGCTTTGGCAGGCGCAAAGCAGGGTGGAGAGTAGGATGAATGCTAGGGTTTTCATGGCATTAATTCAATTTGATAAAACACTAAGGCCGTCTAAACAATCGTAAAACGAAATCAAAGTTTCCCTTTACAACTTTCAGACGGCCTTTGTCAGTTATGCTTCAGGCAATTCCATGGCTAGAACGGTTTGCTCTTGTTTGGCACGGAAAGCCGCCAATTTTTCAGCCAATTCAGGATTTTCATTGGCCAAAAGTGAAATAGCAAACAGCGCTGCATTGGCCGCACCGGCTTCGCCAATGGCAAATGTGGCAACAGGAACGCCTTTGGGCATTTGTACAATCGAAAGCAGGGAGTCTTCGCCGCGCAGATATTTGCTGGGCACGGGAACACCCAAGACGGGCACCGTGGTTTTGGCTGCAACCATGCCTGGCAAATGCGCTGCGCCGCCTGCGCCGGCAATGATGGCTTTGATGCCGCGTTCGCGTGCGGTTTCGGCGTATTCAAACATCAAATCAGGCGTACGGTGTGCAGAGACGACACGCGCTTCGTATTCAACGCCGAATTCTTTGAGAAATTGTGCTGCCTGCTGCATCACCGGCCAATCGCTGTTGCTGCCCATAATAATGCCGACTTGGATCATGAAGAGTTCCTTTTGCTTGAATGGATTAAGGGTAAAAAAATATTCAGACGGCCTTGGGGATGACAAGGCCGTCTGAACGTTTATCTTTGTTTGAGACTGATGGAAGCGCGTTTTGCCGCTTCGCTGTTGGGGAAGCTTTGTATCAGTTTGCGCCATGTGCTGCGGGCGATGTCTTTTTGTTGCAGTTTGTATTGGCATTGGCCGATGCTGTACATGGCATCGGGAGCTTGCGGGCTGTTGCGGAATCGGTTGGCGTAGCGGTTGCCGATTTCGATAACGGATTCGCAGTTGCCCAGACGTTGTTGGCTTTGCAGGAGCAGGTACATATTGCGGCGGGCAATTTCGCTGCCATTGCCGCCGTCAGCCTCTTTCAAAATGGCCACTGCGGCGGAATAGTTGTTACGCTGATAGTATTTTTGCGCCTGATTATAAAGGCGTAATTCGTTTTGTGCGGCTGAGTCTGTTTCAGACGGCACGCCGCCGCCATTTGCCAAATAGTTCATTTTCAGCTTGCGGTCGTCCAATCGCTGGGCTTTGGGATTGGAAGCAGAAGTAGTCGGACGTTTGATAGTCCGTTGTTGTTCCAATGTGTGCAAGCGTTGATTTAATTCTTCAACCGTGCGTTCCAGTCGGGCAATTTGTATACCTAAGTGGTCAATCTGGGTTTGTGCGTCCAAACGCGGATAGGGAATACTTTTTTCAGGCAAAGGCTCACGCGGAATATCCGGCAGGACGAAGTTAGGATTATCGGCTGGTTGAAGAGGATGGGAAACGGCGCACGATGTGGCCAATAGAGTAAGCGGCAAAAGAAACAGGGAATGTGATAATGTTTTCATCGGATTGTGTCGTTTTATTTTTTTAGTAGCAGTGTCAAACCGTCGCCGACAGGCAGGGTAATGGGAATAATGCGTGTATCGCGCGGCAGATTTTGGTTGAAATGGCGCAGGATATCCAAGCTTGGCGGATCATTTTCGGCAGCTTCATTCATGACGCGCCCACCCAACAAGATATTATCGATGGCAATCACGCCGCCACTCCGTACCAGTTGCAAACAGCGTTCGAAATATTTTGGCGTAGGCGGTTTGTCGGCATCGATAAGTGCCAAGTCGTAGCTTTCCGATTCGCCTTGCGCAATCAAATCGTCCAAAGTCAGCAAAGCTGGTTGCAGATGAAGCGAGATTTTATGCGCTATACCTGCTGCCTGCCATGTTTCTCGGGCAATATCGGTAAAGGTTACATTAATGTCGCAAGCCGTGATTTTGCCGTCTTCGGGGAGGGAAAGCGCCATGGCGGTGCTGCTGTAACCGGTAAAGACACCAACTTCCAAATATTTTTTAGCATTCAATAATTTGGCCAACCACACCAACATGGCTGCCTGCTCTTGGGCGATGGCCATCTTTCCCAGACGATGTGATTGGGTACGCTCACGCAATGCGGTCAAAACGGGATGTTCGTGCTGACCGATGCTGTTGAGGTACTGCTGTAACGCCGGATCGGTATTGTGGGTGTTGGTCGTCATACCGATACGGGTTAGTCTTGATAGTAGGTGTAAGGTTTTTTGTTGACTTTGGCCGCTTCAAATTCAGCCTGTTCGGCCGGATTAAGGGTTACATCCCACAGTAAATGGCGGTTTTCGAGGCGTTGCGCTTCTAATTCGGGATGGTCGGACATGAGTTTGTCGAGGAATTGGGTAGCTTCGGATTTGTAGTGGTACATGATGTTTTGCCTGAATCGTTGTCAGACCGTCATTATAGCCGATATTTTTTGCCAATACGCTAATTAATCGAACTTCCATAAGGTATAATGGCACGTCTTTTTTAGGCTGTCTGAAGCCTTTGCTCAATGTTTTGTCTTTAATCTACGGCAGGATATTGTGCAAAGGCTTAAGCCGGACAAGTTTCAGACGGCCTTTTTTATCGTGAAAAGAGCTGCTTATGTTAAAAAAATGGCTGCATAAAGTGTTGCCTAAAAAACACGTCAAGTCGTTGCCCGAAAAGGAGATTATTCCGCTTGAGCAACATGGTATCCATGCGGATATGTTGAGCTTTGCCGCTGAGAAAATTGCCAAACGCCTGCATGAAGCCGGTTTTCAGGCTTATGTTGTAGGGGGAGCCGTTCGGGATTTGTTGCTCGGGGTTGAACCCAAAGATTTTGATATTGCAACCGATGCCACGCCGGAGCAAATCCGTAAAATATTCCGCCGCAGCCGCATTATCGGCCGCCGCTTTCAAATCGTTCATGTGATGATTGGTCCTGAAACTATTGAAGTGACGACGTTTCGCGGTGGCGATAAGGTTCAGCAAAATGCGCAAGGCCGCATTATGAAGGACAATACTTACGGCAGCATTGAAGAAGATGCCATGCGCCGCGATTTTACTTGCAATGCGCTGTATTACGACCCGATTAAAGAGGAAATTTGGGATTTCCATCAAGGCGTGGCTGATGTTGCCGATAAGAAATTGGTGATGATAGGTAATCCTGCTGAACGCTATCAGGAAGATCCCGTCCGTATTCTTCGCGCCGTCCGTTTGTCGGGTAAGTTGGGCTTTGAAGTGGAAGAGCAAACGGCTTTGCCGATTGCCGAATACGCAGGCCGTCTGAAAAATGAACCGGTGGCCCGTCTTTTTGACGAAATCATGAAAATCCTGTTTTCCGGCCATTCCCGTGCCTGTTTGAAACGGTTGAACGAGTTGGGTATTCCCGAAGGCATCCATCCGCTTTTAGATGCCTTGAAAACTGCCGAAGCAGCCGACAAACGTATGATTATGTTGGCTTTGAAAAATACCGACGAGCGTCTTCGTGCGGATAAGTCCGTTTCTGTCGGTTTTGTATTGGCGGCGGTATTGTGGCCGACACTAAACGCCATTTGGCAACGCAATCAAAGCCATGGTCAAAAACCTGTCCCTGCGCTGATGGATGCGATGAACACCATGCGCGATACGGTGGAGAAAGGTTGGGGCGTACCGCAAAGATTCTCTGCAACCATGCGTGAAATCTGGCAATTTCAGCCGCAATTCGACAATATGCGCGGTGCGCGCCCGTATCGTCTGTTGGCTCAAGCCCGTTTCCGTGCCGCTTATGACTTCCTGATTTTGCGTAGCGAAGTTGGCGAGGTTGATAAAGAGATGGCTTCTTGGTGGACAACTTTCCAGCATGCCGATGAGGAAACCCGTCAGCAAATGACTGCGGCCAATGAGCGCAAACGTCAGAAACAAAGTGGATCAACTGACGGCAAACCCAAACGTCGCCGCCGCCGTCCAAAAAAGAAAACCACTGAGGCTGAATAAAATTTAAGGCCGTCTGAAACCATTAAATCTTTTGAGATTTGGTTTTCAGACGGCCTTTTTGTATTTTAATAAAAACCGCAGGTCTTTCAACCTGCGGTTTGCTTTTACGATTTGTTTTCTTCGCTGTCGAGGAAGCTGCGGAGGCGGTCGCTGCGGGTAGGATGGCGCAGCTTGCGCAGGGCTTTGGCTTCGATTTGACGGATACGTTCGCGGGTTACGTCAAATTGTTTGCCGACTTCTTCCAAAGTGTGGTCGGTATTCATATCGATACCGAAACGCATACGCAACACTTTGGCTTCGCGCGGGGTCAGGCTTTCGAGGATTTCTTTGGTTACTTCGTGCAGGCTGGTGTACATCGCAGCTTCTGCCGGCGCAACGTTGTTGGCATCCTCGATGAAGTCGCCCAAGTGCGAATCGTCGTCGTCGCCAATCGGTGTTTCCATGGAAATCGGCTCTTTGGCGATTTTCATGATTTTGCGGATTTTGTCCTCCGGCATTTCCATCAACTCGGCCAGTTTGGCGGAATCAGGTTCTTCACCGGTTTCTTGCAGGTATTGGCGCGAGATACGGTTCATTTTGTTGATGGTTTCAATCATGTGAACCGGAATGCGGATGGTACGCGCTTGGTCGGCGATGGAACGGGTAATCGCTTGACGGATCCACCATGTGGCGTAAGTCGAGAACTTGTAGCCGCGACGGTATTCGAATTTGTCCACCGCTTTCATCAGACCGATATTGCCCTCTTGAATCAAATCAAGGAACTGCAAGCCGCGGTTGGTGTATTTTTTGGCAATGGAAATAACCAAACGCAAGTTGGCCTGAATCATTTCCTGTTTGGCTGCTGAGGTTTCTTTCTCGCTCAGTACCATGTTTTTGTTGATTTCTTTCAACTCTTCGATGGAAATGCGGGTTTCGGTTTCCATATTGGCCAGCTCGGCTTGTTTTTCTAGGATGGCGTGGCGGAAACGATCCAATGCGTTTGCCCATACACGGCCTTTGGCTACTTCTTTTTCAACCCATTCCAAATCGGTAATAGCAGGCAGGAAGTTTTCGATGAAGTAGTCGCGTTCCATACGTACGCGGTCGATACAGATATCGCGGATTTCGCGTTCGAGTTTGCGGATGTTTTCAACGCGACTGCGTAGGTTGCTGCTCAAATTTTCGATTTGACGTGTGGCAAAACGGACTTCTAACAGTTTGTTGGCAATGGCATCGCGGTGTTTCAGGTAGTTGGCGTGCTGACTGCCGTGTTTTTCCAACTGCTTGATCATTTTGCCGTATTCGCTCTCGATAAAGGCGAAGTGTTCCAAAACTTTTTGTTTCAGTTCGGCTAAATGGGCGGCGGATATGGCTTCAGAGTCGTTACCTGAATCGTCTTCATCTTCCTCGTCGCCATCTTCATCATCGCTATCGGTTTCACCTTCTTCATCATCAGGTTTGGCATTTTCCAAATGACCTAAGCCCAATTCGTTCAACAAAACTTCATTAGGGTCGATGATGGCTTCAACGACCTCATCCACACGGATTTCGTCGTTGCGGACTTGCTCGATCAACGCCAGAATTTCGGCAATCGAACCCGGGCAGGCGGAGATTGCCTGCACCATGTTTTTCAGTGCATTTTCGATTTTTTTGGCGATGATGATTTCGTCTTCACGCGTCAACAGATCGACTTGCCCCATTTCACGCATATACATACGCACAGGGTCGGTTGTGCGGCCGAATTCTGAATCTGCGCTGGAGAGTGCTGCTTCGGCTTCTTCAACAGCATCGTCGTCGGTCATGGCGGCGGCGTTGTCGCTCAAGAGGATGTCTTCAGCATCGGGGGCTTGCTCGGTTACTTGGATGCCCAAGCCGGAAATCATGCTGACGATGTTGTCGATTTGTTCGGCATCGGACATATCGTCGGGCAGAGCGTCGTTAATTTCAGAATAAGTGATGTAGCCGCGTTCTTTACCCATGATAATGAGTTGGCGCAGACGCGCGCGCTGCTCTTCGATACTCAAGGGACGGTTGTCATCTTGGTCTTGGTATTCTTCGTAGTTTTGGTTTTTAGACATGGATTGCTCTCTAGGTTGATAGGATGCCGACGGTTTACGGTGATGTGGCC
>NZ_JBQCWY010000082.1:0-9815 GCF_051956955.1 Neisseria sp. P0021.S005
AGTCGGCGGCGTGCCAAGGTTTTTGCATACCGGCGTGGAAACTCGGTTTTTCTCCGCCCCACAAGGTGTCGATGTCGTAGAAGTCGCGCACGGCAGGGAGCATGACGTGGACAACGAGGTCGCCTGCGTCGACAAGCGTCCATTCGCCGCTGTCGCCTTCGGTGCTGAGGATTTCGAAACCGGCTTCTTTCAAATCGACGGCAACGTTGTTTGCCAGTGCTTTGACTTGGCGTGTGCTGTCGCCGCTGGCAATAATCATGCGGGCGAACAGGGAGGTTTTGTCTTGGGTTTCCAAAACAGAGATGTCTTTGGCTTTGATGTCTTCGAGGGCGTTTACGGCCACTTCGACCATTTTTTGCAGGTCTTGCAATTCTTGTTCGTTCATTATTTTCCTAATTGAAATGTTTTCAGACGGCATTATAGCTTATCTGCCTGAATAAACGCTATTTTTCATAGAGTTTGTGTTGGCGGATGTATTGGGCGACCGGTTGCGGCAGGCCGTCTGAATGGTGCGTTTTGGCAAGATTGGCACGGATTTGGGTGGAGCTGGTGTTGTGCAGCGGCGCGTTGAGGATGCGGACGCTGCCGTTTTGCAGTGCTTCGCCGAGCCATGCGTGCAATTCGCGCGGGGTTTTGTTGAGGTTGTCGCCTTGTCGCATGGCGATGGCGATATGGGTCTGGCGCACGAGGGTTTGCCATTTTTTCCATGTGTGCAGCTGCATCAGGCTGTCGCTGCCCATCAGCCACCACAGTTGCGCGCTGGGAAACTGCTGGCGGAAGATTTGGACGGTGTCAAACGTATAAGTTGCGCCGTCGCGGACGATATCACAGTCGCTGGCGGCGAATTTCGGCTCGTCGGCGATGGCGAGTTCAACCATATTGAGGCGCTCTTGTGCCGGCGTGCGCGTGCTGTCTTTGTGGTACGGGTCGCCTGCCGGCAGGAAGACGACGAGATCCAAACCGATTTCGTCGGCGAAGGCGCGGGCGATGTGGAGGTGGCCGTTGTGAATGGGGTCAAACGTGCCGCCGAATAATCCGATGTTTTTCATTTCGTGGTGATGTCTGCGTTAGATGTTTTGGCCGTCTGAAGCAGGCAGACTGCCGTCAACAATCAGGTTGAGCTTGCCTGTGGTCGGGTGAATGACTAGGCCATGGATGGCGATGTTGTCGGGCATCAGCGGATGTTTGCGAATCAGCTCGACGGTATGGCGCACGCTGTCTTCGACATCGTCAAAACCGGTCAGCCAGCCGTCCAAATCGATACCGGCATTGCGCAGGGTTTCGATGCGGTCGTCGGGGATATTGCTGTCGTGTACGCGTTGGAGGAACTCTTCGGCGTGCAATCCGCGCATACCGCAATCGTGGTGGGCAATGACCATGATTTCTTTGACTTTAAGTTCAAATACGGCCACCAACAAACTGCGCATCACCGAACCCCAAGGGTGGGTCACCAGCGCGCCGGCGTTTTTGATGAGCTTGGCATCGCCGTTTTTCAAACCCAACGCGTTGGGCAGCAATTCGATAATGCGCGCGTCCATGCAGGAGAGGATGGCCAGCTCGCGGCCGGGGTATTTGTTGGTAAAGTATTTTTCGTATTCGCCCGTTTCGACGAAATGTTGGTTATAGGCGAGGATTTCGCTCAATTCGCTCATGATGTGCTCGTTTCGGATGGTTTACTCTATTATAGCGGTTTTCGGGTAGTGCGGTTGTTTTGCAAATTCGCCATAAACGGCTAAAATCGACGTATCTTTAGTTCTTTTGGAGGATGCGCCATGTCTCAGTCTTTCCGTTTTGAACAGGTATTCGCGTCCGATGTCCACGACGCATTGTGGGATTGGGCGCAAACCAGCTATGGCGCATCCGACGATTGGTGCATTCTGTATCTCAACGGCCTGCCTTTAGGCCGTCTGAACCCATTATGGCGCGAACGCCTCGGGCAAGATTGGACAGGCAGGCAGTCAACCCTTTCAGACGGCCTGAATTTGGAAACAGACAGCTGGGCTCAGATGGGCGACAGTTTACAAACGCTGGCGCAACAATGGCGCGAGTGCGGTTGGCTCAAAGGTTGGCGCGGTGAAAAGTTCGACATCTGCGACCAGTCGGGCAAGCCTTTATGCGCACTCGAACGCGCAGCCTTCCGTCCGTTCGGCCTGATGAGTCAGGCAGTGCATTTGAACGGATTGGTCGAAACAGAAGACGGTTTGCGCTTTTGGATAGGCCGCCGCAGTCCGCACAAAGCCGTCGATCCAAACAAACTCGACAATCTGACCGGCGGCGGCATCAGCAGCGGCGAGAGGCCGTCTGAAGCCGTCTGCCGCGAGGGCGAAGAAGAAGCAGGCATTCCCGCTTCATTAACACCTCATATCCGACCGACTGCCCAAATATATAGTTTGCGCCCCGTTAACCGCGGTGTCCACAACGAAATCCTGTATATCTTCGACATCGTCCTGCCCGAAGGCTTCCAACCCGCCAACCAAGACGGCGAAGTCGCCGGTTTTGAACTGATGGACATCCCCACCCTGCTTGATGCCATGTTGGGCGGACACATGATGCACGATGCCCAGTTGGTCACAATCGAAGCCTGCCGTCGATACGGCCTGATCGACCCCAAACATCTGCTGTCCGCATGGCTCGACAGCATCCGTTGCCGACCCCATTTTTAAAGGCCGTCTGAAACCATGTTACAACTCAAAAACATCAACAAACGCTTCGGCAGCAAAACCGTTGCCCAAGACATTAATCTAAACGTCGAAGCAGGCGAAATCCTCGCCGTACTCGGCCGCTCCGGCTGCGGCAAATCCACCCTGCTCAAAACCATCGTCGGCCTGGTGCGTCCCGACAGCGGCGAAGTCTGGCTCAACGGCGACAACATCACCGACATGCCGTCTGAAAAGCGCAATATCTCGCTGATGTTTCAAGACTACGCCCTTTTGCCGCATTTAACCGCCCTCGACAACGTCGGTTTCGGCCTCAAAATGCGCCGCCTGCCCAAAGCCGAAATCGAAGAACAATCCATGCAGGCCTTGCGCGACATCGGTTTGGAACACGAAGCGCAACGCAAACCCGAAAGCCTCTCCGGCGGCGAACAGCAACGCCTCGCCCTCGCACGCGCCCTCATCACGCGCCCGTCGCTGTTGCTCTTGGACGAAGCCTTCTCCAGCCTCGACACCCACCTGCGCCGCCACCTGCGCACCCTGACCGCCGAACGCATCCGCAGTCAAAACATCCCCGCCATCCTCGTGACCCACTCCGCCGAGGAAGCCTGCACCATGGCCGACACCATCGCCATCATGCACGAAGGCCGCATCCTCCAACACGGCACGCCGGAAACCCTTATCCACCGCCCCGTCAACGCCCAAGCCGCCCTACTGCTCGGTTTGGCCAACACCGGCGACACACGCTACATTCCCCAACACGCCATTCGATTCGACCCAGACGGCACGGCCGTCCGCATCAGCGAAGCCGTTCCCCTCGCCGAAGGCACACGCCTCACCCTCGCCCATCCGCAATACGGCGATTTGATTTGGTATCCCCACGCTGACCACGATACGGACAAACCGCAAACCGGACAGGAAATCCGCATCAGCGTGGATGAAAGTCAGATCGTTTGGTTTGATTGAATTTGATGGATTAAGAAAAAGAAAAAGGCCGTCTGAAAATTAAGTTTCAGACAGCCTTTGTTATCTAGCCATCAATCAAACAAACCTATCTGACCTATGGTCGCTTTTTACTTCACTTTCGTACATACCTCACGGGCAGTCCCGTCTTCAAACACCAATTTGCCTGTTTTATCCAGTTGATAAACCTCGTCTTCACCGGGCTTGTCCATCTGCGCGACCAATCCGGTGTATATCATACTTTCCAAGAATTGGCCGTCTTCTGATTCTTCCAACCATGCCAATGTTTCAGGGCTGTGGAGTCGTGAAACTTCACTGTACTTGATTTGGCTTTGAGTTAAGGCATTGTTCGCAAAACGCCATTTACCCCCACCAACAACATGGTATGCCAAAACATTGCCGTCATCGTCCACTTTGAGCTTAGCGTCGCCACGGAAACTGTCGTCCTGAAGATATTCGACTTTTGTATCACTCTGAATGTTTTCATCAGAGCCAACGCAATGCCATGTACCGACAATTGGAGAAGCCAGAGCAGTTGTTGCGGATAAAAGCACCGGCAGAATAAAGAGTTTCATCTATTTCCTTTTTTTAAAGAGGCCGTCTGAAAAAACATTTTTCAGACGGCCTTGTCTATTCAATCAAAATCAGTCTTTCAACTTCGCCAACTGAGTTTGAACTTTCGCCATTTTGTCTTCCAACTCCGCCAAATCGGCTTTGTCTTTTTCCACCAGATGCACGGGGGCTTTTTCGGTGTAGCCGGGTTTGGAGAGTTTGGCATTGAGTTTGTCCAAGGCTTTTTGCAGCTTCTCGGCTTCTTTGCTCAAACGGGCGGTTTCGGCGGCTTTATCGATTTCGACTTTCAGCATCAGGCGCGCGCAATTGCAGACGGCGCTAGGTGCGTCTTCGCTTTCGGGCAGCCTGTCCACTGTTTTGGCTTCGGTCAGGCGCGTGAGGGCGGGCAGGTATTTCAGCAGCGCTTCAGGCACACTGCCTTCCACAAACAGCGGCGCTTTCACGTTCGGGGCAATGCCCATTTCGCCACGCAGGTTGCGCACGGCGCCAATCAGGTCTTGCAGTTGCGCCATTTGGTCAAAAGCAGCCTGCACGATTTTTTCCGGGTCGGCTTTGGGATAAGCGGCCAACATAATGCTGTCGGCGGTTTTGGCATTCGCCAGAGGCGCAACGACCTGCCACAGCTCTTCGGTAATGAACGGCATGATTGGGTGCAGCAGGCGCAGGATGGTTTCGAGTACGCGCACGAGGGTGCGGCGTGTGGTGCGCTGGGTTGTCGGGCAGCCGGTTTGGATTTGCACTTTTGCCAGCTCGATGTACCAGTCGCAATATTCGTTCCACACAAATTCGTACAGCGTTTGCGCGGCAAGGTCGAAGCGGTAGGTTTCAAAGGCTTCGGCAACGGCGGCTTCGGCTTGTTGCAGTTTGCCGATAATCCATTGGTCGGCAAAGGTAAACGCCAACGGCTGCATTTCGTCTTGGCCGCAGTCTTTGTCTTCGGTGTTCATCAACACGAAGTTGGTGGCGTTCCACAATTTATTGCAGAAGTTGCGGTAGCCTTCGGCACGTTTGAAGTCGAAGTTGACGCTGCGGCCGAGGCTGGCGTAGCTCGCCATGGTGAAGCGCAATGCGTCCGCACCCATGCTCGGAATGCCTTCGGGGAAGAGTTTTTTGGTTGCTTCTTCCACTTTCGGCGCGGTTTCGGGTTTGCGCAGGCCGGTGGTACGTTTCACCAGCAGTTTTTCCAAGTCGATGCCGTCAATCAAATCCACAGGGTCGATGACGTTGCCTTCGGATTTGGACATTTTTTTGCCTTCATGGTCGCGCACGATGCCGTGGATGTACACGTCTTTAAACGGTACTTTACCGGTGAAGTGGGTGGTCATCATAATCATGCGCGCCACCCAGAAGAAGATGATTTCGTAGCCGGTGACCAAGACGTTGGACGGCAGGAAGGCTTTGAGTTCGTCGGTTTCAGACGGCCAGCCCAATGTGGAGAACGGCACGAGCGCGGAGGAGAACCATGTATCCAATACGTCTTCTTCGCGGATCAAACCGGTTTTGCCGGCTTGTTTTTCGGCTTCTTCCTGATTGCGGGCAACGTACACATTGCCTTCGTTGTCATACCACGCAGGGATTTGATGGCCCCACCACAGTTGGCGCGAGATACACCAGTCTTGGATGTTGTTCATCCATTGGTTGTAGGTGTTGACCCAGTTTTCAGGGATAAAGCGCACTGCGCCGCTGTCGACGGCTTTTTTGGCTTTGTCGGCAAGGCTTAAGCCTTTGAATTCGCTGTCAGGCTCGCCGCCGTTTGGCGTGGCGGACATGGCGACAAACCATTGGCTGGTCAGCATCGGCTCAATCACTGAACCGGTACGGTCGCCTTTCGGCGTCATCAGCGTGTGCGGTTTGATTTCGACCAAGAAGCCTTGTTCTTGCAAATCGGCAACCATTTGTTTGCGCGCGGCAAAGCGGTCCAAGCCTGCGTATTTTTCAGGCAGGGCAAAGCCTTGTTGCGCTTCGCCTTTGAAGTTGAACACTTCGGCGTTTGCCAGCACTTTGGCTTCCAAGTCGAACACATTAATCAGGCGCGTGTCGTGGCGTTTGCCGACTTCATAGTCGTTGAAGTCGTGCGCAGGCGTGATTTTCACGCAGCCGGTGCCAAAATCTTTTTCAACGTATTCGTCAGCAATCACGGGGATGGTGCGGCCGGTCAGTGGCAGGATTAATTCCTTGCCGATTAAGTGGGTATAACGTTCGTCTTCAGGGTTGACGGCAACGGCCACGTCGCCCAGCAACGTTTCGGGACGGGTAGTCGCCACGATAACGGCTTCGGCAGGATTGTCGGCCAGCGGATAGCGGATGTGCCACATAGAGCCTTGTTCTTCCACGCTTTCCACTTCCAAATCCGACACTGCGGTACCCAATACTGGATCCCAGTTCACCAAGCGTTTGCCGCGGTAAATCAAGCCTTGTTCAAAAAGGCGCACGAACACTTCGGTCACGGTTTCGGCGCGCACGTCGTCCATCGTGAAATACTCGCGCGTCCAGTCGGCAGAGCAACCCACGCGGCGCATCTGCTGCGTAATCGTGCCGCCGGAAACTTCTTTCCATTCCCACACTTTTTCCAAGAATTTTTCGCGGCCCAAGTCATGACGGGATACGTTTTGTGCGGCAAGCTGACGCTCGACCACGATTTGCGTGGCGATGCCCGCGTGGTCGGTGCCCGGAATCCAGGCGGTGTTGCAGCCTTTCATGCGGTAATAGCGGGTCAGGCCGTCCATAATGGTTTGGTTGAAGGCATGGCCCATGTGCAGCGTGCCGGTTACATTGGGCGGCGGCAGTTGGATGGAGAAAGACGGTTTGGTCAAATCCATATCAGGCTGGAAATAGCCCTGCTTTTCCCAGTTTTGATAATGTTTGGATTCGATTTCGGCTGGATTGTATTTGTCTAACATGATGGAACTTTGTGAAATTAAGGTTATTTTTGATGTGCGGATTATAACGCAAAAAGGCCGTCTGAATCATTTCAGACGGCCTTTGGCATACGGGTTTTAAAAATGGAACAATACCAGGCTGACGGCAATCACTGCCATGCCCGTTGTCAGGCCGTAAACGGTTTCATGGCCGTCTGAATAGCGTTTGGCGGCCGGCAACAACTCGTCCAACGCCAAAAACACCATCACACCGGCTATCACGCCGAACACCGAACCAAACACGGCAGGCGATAAAAACGGCTGCAAAACCAAATAGCCCAAAGCCGCCCCCAAAGGCTCGGCCAAGCCGGATAGCAGACACGCCCATACCGTTTTCTTACGGCTGCGGGTGGCAAAATAAACCGGCGCGGCGATGGAAATGCCCTCCGGAATATTATGGATGGCAATCGCCAAGGCCAAAGGCATCCCGACCGCCGGATTTTCCAAGGTGGCAAAAAACGTCGCCAAACCTTCGGGGAAATTGTGCGCCGTAATCGCAAACGCCGCCATCATACCGACTCGTGCGATATGGCGGCGTTTACTTTCTTGAAACGACGGGTCTTGCGCATCTAAGGTTTCATGCGGGTTCGGCACCAGGCGGTCGATCAGCGCAATGCCGCCCATCCCAGCCAAAAATGCCATGGTCGCCGCCGCAAACGCGTGGTCTTTATCATAAATTTCAGCGAATGCCTCGCTGGATTTACTGAAAATTTCCGTCAGGGAAACATATACCATCGCACCGCCGGCAAATGCCAAACCAAACGACAACACGCGCGGATTGGGCGTTTTGGAAAACATCACCAAGCCGCTGCCTAATACGGTAAACAAACCAGCGGCCAGCGTGATGGAAAAGGCAACGGCCAAATTGGACATCGAAAAATCGGGCATGAGAAAACCTGCGCTAAAAGCTGGGACAGGTTCAGACTAACACTTTTTAATGCATATGATAATAGTTATTATTTATTTTATTGATTAGGTACACAGATTTTGAAACAAAAGGCCGTCTGAAAAATAATTTTCAGACGGCCTTTAAGTTTGAAATGTCACTAAACCTTATCGCTTTCCAGCTTAAGCCTGATAGCGCGACAGGCTCAAATCATCGCTGCGGATTTCGGTGTCTTTACCGCTCACGATATCGGCGGTTAATTTTGCCGAACCCAGCGACATGGTCCAGCCCAAAGTGCCGTGGCCTGTATTTAGGAACAGGTTGTCAAAGCGGGTGCGCCCGATTAACGGCGTGCTGTCGGGCGTCATTGGTCTGAGGCCGCTCCAGAACAATGCCTGATTCAAGTCGCCGCCTTCGGGGAACAAATCGTTGACGACCAAAGCCAGGGTTTCGCGGCGTTTTTCGGGCAGTTTGATTTCGTAGCCCGATAATTCCGCCATGCCGCCGACGCGGATTCTGTTGTCAAAGCGCGTGATGGCGACTTTGTAGCTTTCATCCAAAACGGTGGACACTGGCGCGCCGTCTGAGTTTGTGACAGGCAGGGTCAAGGAATAGCCTTTGACGGGGTAAATGAGCAGATCGAGGTCCAACTGCGCCAAAACCGTCCTGCTGAAGCAGCCGAGCGCACAGACGAAGGCATCTGCTTCAAACCGTTCTGTTTCGGTTTCCACTGCGCTGATGCGCTGGCCGCCCTGTTCGATGCGGCGGATGGTTCGGTTGAAATGAAACTGTACTCCCTTTTCCTGACACAATTTGTATAGGTTTTCAGTGAAGAGGTGGCAGTCGCCGGTCGCGTCTGCGGGCAGGTGCAGGCCACCGGCAATTTTGGCGGTAACGCGTGCCAGCGCAGGCTCAAACTCTGCGCATTCTTCGGGTTTCAGACGGCGGTACGGCACGCCGTAGCGTTCCAAAACGGCAATGTCTTGTTCTGCCGCTTCAACTTCTTTGGCTTGGCGGAAAATCTGCAACGTCCCTTTTTTGCGCCCTTCAAAATTCATGCCGGTTTGCGCTTCAAAACGGCGGAACATTTCTCGGCTGTATTCAGAAATCCTGACCATGCGCTCTTTATTGATTTGATAGCGCGCTGACGTGCAGTTTTGCAGCATTTGCCACAGCCATTCGATTTGATACAGGCTGCCGTCAGGGCGAAACAGCAAAGGCGGATGGCTTTTAAACAGCCATTTCAGTGCTTTGGTCGGGATACCGGGTGCAGCCCAAGGCGTGGTATAGCCGTAAGAAAGCTGGCCTGCATTGGCAAAACTGGTTTCCATCGCCACGCCCTCGGCGCGGTCGATGACCGTTACTTCATGCCCTGCCTCTGCCAGATACCACGCGGAAGATACGCCGGCAACACCAGCACCTAAAACAAGCACTTTCATTTTTCTCCTCCTCTGACTTTTTTCAAAACAAACTTAATATCCATCGGGCCGTCTGAATGTTCAGGTTCAGACGGCCTTGGACATTAATGCGGCAATTCGCCGTTTTTGATTTTTTGTTTGAAGTCACGCGTTTCATTGACGATGACTTTCGCCATCAACAAAAGCGCAATCAGGTTGGGCAATGCCATCAAGCCGTTGAATGTATCCGAAGCCAGCCACACCAAATCAAGGCTCAACACGGTTCCCAGCATAACTGAAGAAACATAACCAACGCGGTACAAACCGGCAAACTTCTCGCCGAAGACGTAAACCGCGCATTTCTCGCCGTAATAACACCAGCCGAGAATGGTTGAGTAGGCAAAGAAAATCAGGCCGATGGTGA